>NZ_JAAHHG010000001.1:0-33864 GCF_010692555.1 Okeania sp. SIO3B5
TTGAGTTCAGACGTGGGCTCGTCCGATCTGACAGGAGACAGGAGGAACGGGGAATTAATTAGGAGGTAGGAGGAAGAATAATCAAGGGATTATTCTGCGCAACAAAGCCGCCTAAAATGCTAATTTTTTGAACCATTATGACCTAAAAGCTTGAACTTTTTTTTACTAAAAAATGCGCTCAACCTTTATATGTCAGTGCTTTTAGATTTAATCAGCAAACCCTATTTATAGACGAAACAGATGAAACTAATTTACTCATCACGCAATAAATAAGCTATATCAGTCATATTGTTAGTTGCTCGAAAGCTGCTTAACTATTAATTTTATCCAGTTTTGGTAAATATTCTGAAAGTCTTCTTGATGCCTAGATTCTGAATTTCTACAGTTTGATTCATAATTCAGATAGTTCTTTTTCTAGAAATTTTCCGTTGCAGCAAAAAAAGATACTCAAAGGCAATATAACAATGAAATAGAACACTAATCATCAATTAATTTTTCAAACTCTAATAAGAGTCTACCAGGTACTAAAAAAATCATCTTGAGCTGAACATTTACAGGCTTTGACTCAATTTTCATAAATTTTGGTGGCAGATAATATTTAACTTTATCCTTGGGCTTTGCAAAAGCAAAGCATGAAAATCCAATAGACTTAATAAATTTCAGAAGCTTTGAATTAGGATAAAGTTCTGATAAGACTAGAGGCTGGTCTCGGATTAAAAGATTTTTTCCACCTAATAGAATATCAAAGTCTACTCCTTCAGCATCTGTCTTAATACATGACACACTCAGCGATGGATAATCTAACATCAAATTATCTAGAGTATTAACTTTAACTAATACTTTCTCACCTTTTGAAGCTGTTTTTACAAGTGAATTTAGCTCAGACATAGTAGATAGACTAAATTCCATACTACCTGGCTCAGAATAAAGAGCTTCTTGAATAATTTTAATGTTTGGAAACTGAGAAAGATTTTCTTCGAGGTCTTTAATTATTCTTCGATCTGGTTCAAACACATACACCGTATCAGATAAGGGAGCAGCTAGTAAACTGTAATATCCTATGTTAGCTCCAACATCAATAAAGCTTTTCCCCTTATCTAAAAATTTAGTTAATAACACTTCACTACCCCAATCAAGTCTAGTTCCTTTGAGAAAAAGTTCTGTTGCAAATCTACTATTCCAAGGTAGTGTCATTTCTACATCGTTAAATAAAACGATTTTTTGATTTACTTTTATAAGTTTATAAAATCTTCTTAACAAATAGCGGTATCCAAAATTTAGATAACCAACTTCACGAGCCAAGCGAGTAAGATACCTAATTGTTGCTGAAAAGGTTGAGAGTAACATTTGATTTAAGTCTATTTCAGTAAGGTTATAAAAATTATAATTTAAACAAGTATTTTTAAATCTAAAAAAATGTCATTTGTTGGCCTATATATTCATAGCAACTATAGCTTATTGGACAGGGCATCCCAATTACCACAATTATTTATACAGATAAATAGATAGAGCCGTGGAACTAGGAATGCCCACGCTCGCTCTGACAGACCACCAGACCTAGACTGTTCTAGTCCTTAACGATCGCTACGAACCCGGCGATCTCCTAACTTCAATCTTCAACAATAAAGAGATTATTTTGATAATCTAAGTACAGGATAAAAAACTTGACTTCTATAACAGGAAAAGGTTTCATGGAACTCAAAATATCTAGCAAAATAGCTGATTTTCATAGAGTTTTAAAATTTTTGTCCTGTACTTAGTAATCATATATTTATTTGGGATTAAATATATCCAACAATGAGTTTGAAACTTCCTAAAACAAATTATTTAGAATACGATCGCACTCCCAGCCAAAAATTCTTTACTCATCTTAATAAGCACCTACGCAGAGCGAATGACTTACCTCCAAAATACACGAAAATTTCTTTCCCAGCAACCACCCTATATCTCTTACATATAAATACTTATAACAAATGGCCAATCAAGACGCGATCGCACCCTTTTTAGCCTCATTTTTCCTCCTAAATAGCTCATTTGAACTTTTTTTGGAAAATTCAGTTTAAATTTCAAATATATTTAGCAATAATTAATAAGCTTAATTTATGAAAGCTATTCGTAAAACCCTAAAAACATTACAGGTAAAGACTTTCAGTCAAACCAACACCAGCAAAAATTAAATATCAACCTTCTTCTTTCTTCCCTGTTACTTCGATAAGTTATGAAGTCTGTTACTTTACCGTCTTTTTGGGAGGAATATCATGGTCTTTCCCTACTTGCTGCTTTATTCACAAAAGTGTCTCTCAAGTGATACAAGAAAGTCTCTAACTTCAACAAGAATTTTCTTGAGCACATCAGAACGGTTACTGTCTTTCAATCCGAAAGCTTTGGCAATCTTTTTGTAATTGTCGCCCTTACGATGAGCCACGCTAGTTGAGCGAAGAGTTTGCAAATCTCTCAAGAATTTTATCTGGTGCTCATAATTTGGGTATTGATGAGCTTTGAGGAACTGCTCGAATTTAGATATTCCCTTTGTTTCGGTATTACCTCCTGGTGTTGCCTTAACAATTTCACCCTCATTTAGAGAGTCAATCAAAACCTTTGTCAGAGCAAGAACCTGTGGATCAAATTCTGCCTGACTATTTGTCAGAGGAATGCGCAAAGTGTTAAAAAGATACTGGTCTGATTCAGCTAATTCCAGAAAAAGACTCCATCCCATAGATTCTTTCCAATTCTTAGAAAACCTAACAAAACGATCCTTAAACATAAGGTCAATTTGTTCTGGAGGAGCAGGTGTTAGTTCAAAGCTACGCTCAAAATTAACTTTACTCATCTTTCCTTGAGGTAGAATATTGTAACTACGCCAATATATTTGTTCATCTGATGGCAAAGATGCTAAGTCTCCAAGGAAGACAGTTATGTATTCAGGATGATTATTATCAAGTTTCAATCCCCATAATCCTTGACATCTGAGAAATCCATCCTCAACCGAGTATCGCTCTGGATGAGCATAATATTTTGTAAGAACCTCCCGCCGAAAGAAAACACGTGTGAAATATTTAGGAATATCTGGATTACAAGAATATTTGACTGAATCTCCTTTTTCATCTATTCCAATAATGAAATCAATGTAGTCTTCCTTGTCCTGATCGTTGAATGGCCACATTCCACAGTGATTAAGTGGAAATGGAGAAATCAGTTTTTTTCCACACAAGTATGAGAAGGATTTGTACTTGGCTGTATGAGAATTTTCTGCCAAATTTGCCCGAAGTTTATAGTAAGTTAAATCCTTTCTACACTCTACTTCCTGTGGAAATTCATCAAGTATTAATTCAGAGTATCGTTTAAAGTCAAAATAAATTGCTAAGTGCATCTCTTTTACAGCAAGAAATTGACGCACTTCTTTGAGATGAACTTCAACTTTATCCATTTCAAGTTTTGCTACTACAGTTTCATCTCCTCTATCATCAAATTTGAAAAGTTGATTTTTTTCAAAATCGTGGTACAAACGATGGAAGTGTCGAAACTCTTCAATGATTTCATTATATGAGTCGCGAATGCCATGAAAATCTCTACGAATTATAAAGGGTTCTACATCATCTAATTTTCCAAACCTCAAATAGGTAGGATTTTTATTGCTTCGGTTGAAGCATGGATGCCCATCTTGAAGATGAAAATCCCAAGAAATCTGGCTTAGAGAAGTTTCAACATAAGCATTTGGAATCAAGGCTGAAAATATGCCGAGATTCTCGTCTTCAGTAACTTTATCGAAATAAACAGTTATCCATGGCTCTCTACCTAAACTAGGAATAAATTTCTCTCGCCATTCAGATTGAAGTAGCCATTTCAAAGTTAGATCGATGTTTTTAGTAGCCATAATAGTGATTTGATATAAACATAATTAATTGTAGTTTGACTTACATAATATTGACGGGAGCGCGATAAAACTACGTTACGCTAGCGCGATCGCACTCCCACTCAAAAATTCTTTACTCATCTTAATAAGCACCTACGCAGAGCGAATAACTTACCTCCAAAATACACGAAAATTTCTTTCCCAGCAACCACCCTATATCTCTTACATATAAATACTTATAACAAATGGCCTATGAAAAGGCGATCGCACCCAAATTTCCCCCATTTTTCCCCCGAAATAGCTCATTTGAACTTTTTTTGGAAAAATTAGTTTAAATTTATAATATATTTATCAATAATTTATAAAGTAAGCTTATTAATTTGATTCGTTAAACCCTAAAAACCTTACAGGTAAAGAATTTCAGTCAAACTAACAGCAACAAAAATCAATCTTCTTCCTTCTTCCTTCTTCCCTTTTACTTCTTCCTTCTGAACAGGTAAAGAATTTCAGTCAAACTAACAGCAACAAAAATCAATCTTCTTCCTTCTTCCCTCTTACTTCTTACTTCCTTCTGAACAGGTAAAAACTTTCAGCCAAACTAACAGCAGCAAAAATCAACCTTCTTGCTTCTTCCCTCTTCCTTCTTTCTTCTAAAGCCATTTATCCAAAATTTTAGACAAATGCTGTAGTTTGATTGGCTTAGTTATGTAGTCATCCATGCCAGCCTCAATACATTTCTCCCGGTCTCCTTTCATCGCATTAGCTGTCACAGCAATGATAGGAATCTTTCGGTAGCGATCGCCTGCCTTGCCTTGACGAATCAAGAGACTGGCTTCGTAACCATCCATTATTGGCATCTGACAGTCCATAAAAATCAAGGTATAGGGTTCATTATCAATAGCTTCTTCTAATGCAGATAGGGCATCTAACCCACAATTTGCTAACTTAGCTGTTAAACCAAGTTTTCTCAGATAACCCTTGAACACCAATTGATTGACCTGATTATCCTCTACCAGCAATATTCTTGTCCCATCTGGCCAAGATTTCACAGATGCACAATCATGCTCCACTATTTTTGCAGATTGGAGGTTTACAGATTCCTTGATTGGTTGCACCTCTGGAAACAATTGATTTTCTAGCAATACCTTACTACTATCATTCACTGTGACTAGAGCATTGAAGAGGTCAGTAGGATTCACTGGCTTGTGGATGCAGAACTGAACCTCCCGGTCTATCAAAACAGGAATATCATAATGATTGCTCATGGGGGTCATCATTACTAGCCCTAGGGATGCGAAGCGGGCATCAGCTTTGAGATGCTGAACCAGTTTTAAACCATCTATGCCTGGCATTTGCAGATCGATAAGAGCAATATCAAAGGGTGGTTTCTCCAGGTCATTACTTTGTTGCATTCGGTCTTCGCAGTATCTAATGGCACGCGGAATGAGGAGAGTAATAATTCTGGGAGTTGTGCTGAAGCTTCGAGCAAAGGGACTTGAGCTTCTGCATCCATAGAAATTATGCTACTTGTTACAGCATTTTGGTGAAGAGAAAGAAATGTATTTTCTATCCAACTATTTACTTGTAAAGCGCTTATGCGAGCTTGTTTCTTAAAATCGGTTTCTAAGCTTTCTATTTGAATCTTTTCTTGATAACGAATAGAGAAAAGTAATCCAACTGAGGGTATTAAGGCAACAAGGAATACTGTCAAAAGAGTCTGGGAGAATATTCCAAACTTTGTTCGTTTCTTGACAGAGTTTTCAGCAGAGTTGTACTTACTTCTCATTAGAGTTGTTGGTTAATTAATTTTATATAGGAAAAAGGGAATAGGAGAAGATTCGGCAAGAGGGAGAATTGTTTATGGTCGAATAATTCTTTTCATCCCTCTTTACATTTTAAATGTATTAATCGATTTGGAGGATATTTGGTCAGTTAGAATTACTAGAAATTATCGTGCTATTTGCTATTGGAATTTTGCAAGGCGATGAGTTACATGGTTTTGGATAGGAAGTCATTTCAATTATCAGTTATCAGTATCTATGAGGGGTTTTTTGGGTGATTTTAAAAGTGAGGAATTTCGTAACTTATAAATGGTATTGGTAATTTTATTCTAACTTGAGCTTTGCTTAAAACTTCCTTTAAGTTTATCTTTGTATTGAGAAGTTCAAAAATCTTCTTCATAGTTCATTTGTAGAAATAAGTTTAAATCAATAATAGCTCAGTCATAGGAAATTTACTATTTCAGCTAAAGACAAACAATAGCACTTCTACTTCCTAAAGAGCAGATGGAGGACTCCCAGTTTCAATTCTAAGAGCAAACTTCCGAATATCTGCCACCTTTTGTATGTATTCATCAACTTGTTGTTTTAGGAGTTGAGGATATGAATTTGGAAAGTCAAGCAAAGTACGACTAATGTCATAGTAATCAGATTCCTGTTGAAGAAATACTTGATATTTTTCCTCTGCTTTAAAGGTGTAAGCTACAGTTCACGCAATAAATAAACTATATCAGTCATATTTTTAGTTGCTCGAAAGCTGCTTAACTATTGATTTTATCCCTGTTTGGGTAAATATTATGAAAGTTTTCTTGATGTCTAGATTCTGAATGCCTATAGTCTGATTAATAATTCAGATAGTTCTTCTTCTATAAATTTTCCATTGCAGCAAAAGATACTCAACGATTTTGATTTGGTAGAGGATAATCTGGGAATTTATGAGGAGATAGATGATGATTTAGTTGGAGCTTTTAATGAGTAATAATTCTTTCATTTATTTACTAGATAATTTTTTTTTCATCATGTATCTGAAGGGGAAAGTGCCAAATATTAAGAGTTATATTGATAATTTAGAGGCTGAAAAAAATGCCGTTTATTCTGTGGTCAAAGCCGAATTATTTTATGGAGCTATTGAGGAGTAATAACACTCAAAAAAATTTTAATCTGCAAAAATCGTTTGTATCGCAGTTTGTATCTTTACCCTTTGATGATTTCTGTGCTGAAATTTATGGTAAAACTCGGGCTGATTTAGCTAAGGCTGGAACACCTATTGGTTCAAACGATATCCAAATTGCGTCTATTGCTTTGGCAAATAATTTAATATTAGTGACTCATAATTTAAAATAATTTAGCCGTATTGAAAAGTTAAAAATTGAAGATTTGGAAGCAGAATAACGGGTAATTATTAGGGTTAAAAAATATCATAATCAAATAAAAATGTAGAGTTAGGAGATTCAAGAAAATGCCTTGAACAGTTTTATGTTAGTTATCATTTTTGTTAGATAAGGCAACCAAAAACCTGGTATCAACAATAATCATTCAGCCTCTCTCATTTCTTTCATCAAGATTGCTTCACAATTTTTAGCTAAATCTGGCTCTGCCTCAATACAACCAATAAAACCAAGCTGGCTAAATTTTTGGAGGTGCTTGCTAGAGTTTTTTAAGACTTTTTCGTAATAATCTTCTAGGGCATATCTGACAATTTTATAGATATTTTGTTGAGTTTTTTCTTGGATAAAAGCCATTTTTTGAGCTTGTTCTTCGTCAATTTTAGGAGCAATTTCCATTTTTTCCTACTTTATTTTACTAGATACATGAATTCTAAATTATTTATAGCAAATTAAGAAATGGATTATGATGAATTATAAAGTCTACTACTTGAAACTATTTTGGCAACGAGATACTTACCAAATTACAGTTTGTATATTCTCAACTTGTTGAAAATGTGCATCGCGTGTTACTAAGCTCAAAGCATATTTTAAAGCTAGTGCTGTAATCCAAATATCTTTTTCTGGTAATGGCTTTCCTTTGAGCCTTAAATTGTTTTTCACATCTCCGTATTGTCGAGAAGTTTCAATTTCATACCCAAGCACTTCACTATTAGCAACTAACTCATTTATTCTTGCTAAATTTGCTAAAACACGCCCTGATTTTCTTGCACCATAATATAACTCACCAATTACAATACTAGGGATGAAAATTTCTTCAGCTTGAGCAAGATTTTCTCTAATAACTGCTTCGTCGGCAAAGAGAGCAATAATAATGTTTGTATCTAGAAGGCATTTACCACTCATTAATATCTATTTGTTCACAACCTTGTTTAATTGCTTCGCTCATATTTTGAAGGTCTTCAGGAGAAATTGAGCCAGCAAAAGGTTATTTCAGTTATCAGTAACTCTGCAATAAGGAGGCTTTACATTAGGAATATTTTATTTTTTTATCCCCTTAAAAGGGGAGGCTTTATACAAGAATTTTGCGGTAATAATTGTTTTCCTGAAATACCTCTGACTTCAGTTTTTAGCAATTTCTGAGCAAATTCAAGCACCTGGTATTGCAAGTGTTGTGGCATGGATTTTAATTGTTCGACTATTTCATCAATGGTAGACAGACTCATTAGATTTATCCTTTACTGAAAAGTCTTTTTAGTTAGTAATTAAATCATATCAATTAGTTCATCATTGGCTTTTTCAGCATCTTCTACAAATTTTTCGATTGAGCTTCGGAGCTTTACAAGGTCTTTTTTAACCTTTCCTATTTCCTCAATAATACCTTGTTATTTTAAATGAATAAGTATGTTTTCAGGTAAGGGATTTAAGTTAAAAGAGTATATTGCTTCTTTGCCAATGTCGTCGTGTATTATATGATTGCCTGTTAAAGTCCATCTTTCGTCTCTAAAATAATTTCCTTTAGCAATATAATTTATTCTCTCTGAAATGAAAGTCCTTAGCTCTTTAAAGAGAGGTTCTATCTCTCTAATTTGTTCCAGATAATTTGCTTGATGACCCCTATAAAAAATTGTAAGGCTATGTTCGCCAATGCCAATTAATGAGTATGATTCGTTGACAATTTTAGAAATAAGCTCTTCATCATTATCGTTAGATAAGCTATTAATAACTTTATTAATCACAGGTAGCAAAAACAACTTTGAATAGGAAATTTTATCCATTTCCTCGCATAAAGATAAAAAGTTAGACCATTCATTTGTTGAATATAAAGTGCCTATAATTTTTTTTGAATAAATGATGTTTTTCTGCTCAATATTTAAGTCTGTTATAAATAGGGCAACAAAGTATTCCTGAAGAGATTTGTGTGCAAATTGGATTTTATTACCGTCTTCTACCCAAAGAGCAAGACCTAGTTTTAAATCATCAATAAATAAATGAGAGCTAAATTCACAATTCTCTAACTTCGATTTAATTGTCTCTAGAGTTTTTAGTACATAATCAAGGTCAAAATGTATTTTATTTCAAAAAAGCTAAGAAAACTAAAACGCTTTAAGACTTCCTCAAATTGTTCTTGATTTAGTTTGCTTCTACGTTGTCGAATATATCCAAGTTTGGACTTGCTATCATGCTCTGTAAACAGTGCTTGAACAACACGCCGATAGAAGATGTACTTTTTATTTGGTATATCAGGGTTGCTTTGAAAAGTTAGAATATACAGAGATAAAAGAAGGGGATTAGACAAAAAACTTGTTATGTATGTTTGAGAGGTATTCTCTACAGACTGAATAATTTTTTGGCTGAGTTCATCTTCATTCTTTAACTGAAGCTTGATAAATCTTTTAACTTGTTCTTCGCCAAGAGTTTCAATCTGATAGTTATGAAATAATGGCATAAATTCTACATTAGTGTAAGGTCTTGAAGTTAAAATATACTTATTGTCATTATACTTATGCAGAAAAGAAGTAAGTTGTTTAAGTATTGTTCTTTCAATATCATTATTTAGTTCATCAAATCCATCCAAGAAAAATACAAACTTTCCTGTTTTGAGCCATTTCTTTAAAATATCAAAACTTTGAGATACTTGATTTTCAAATATTACTTCAGTAATATAATCTTCAATCGATCCGCTATAATCATTCAAATATCGGAATTCAATTAATATCGGTACACCATATTTTTCGACTATTGAATTAATAAATAAATGCTTAACTAGGGTACTTTTACCGCTACCAGCATTACCAAAAATAGTTACAAAATTAGTATTTATAAAGAAATTGGAAATTTTGTCTGTATTAATTATCTCTGCATTTCGTTGAAGATTAAGTGGAAAATAAATATCATATAAATATACAGGTTTATTACCATTTAAAATAGTTTTTATATAGGAGTATCGCTGTGTCTGTTTAGTAAAATATTTATGCAAACTTTTATCAAATAGACCTTTAGTTTCATTAGTGACTTTCCCTAAGAAAGAAAAAGACTCTTTAACTAACTGTGGAATAAAGCTTTTTATTGCTGCTTCAATGACAATCTGTTCCATAACACCAAGTTTATAACTATAACTATTAATTGTATTGCAGTCGGAATATAATATTCTATCTAGGTTTTTTCATCAGATTGAAAAGTCCTTAGATAATGATTGTTATAATAATTCAGAAGTAAACCGAAAAAAGTTGATATTGTAAGTCTTTTACCTATTATTCAACCCTCTTCCTTTTAGGGAGAGGTAATTAGGGCTTGCCGATTAAATATCAAAGCATTTACTGATATTAGTAGTAGCATTTTTTGGTCTAAAAAAGTGTCAGCTTTTCAGTGGCAAGAGCTGCATAAAGCTAGTATTTTGCTAGTATTTTGGGGCGATTATGGCAGAAAAATCACTCTTACAATTTTTCTGATTACCTCCTAATAAATTCCCATTTGTCCTGACTTCCCCTCCCCTCCTGGGAGGGGCTAGGGGTGGGTTGGGAGGGGGAGGGGCTAGGGGTAGGTTGACTCCTACCACTACCGAAAGACTTTATTCAGCAAACCCTAATTATCAATTATCCATTATCAATTATCCATTATTGAACTAACGTTTTTCCATTTATGATTCAAAATTTTTTCATCACATCATAAATATTAGTAAGAGTGCGATCGCACTCCCACCCGAAAATCCTTTACTCATCTTAATAAGCACCTACGCAGAGCGAATAACTTACTTCCAAAATACACGAAAATTTCTTGACAAGCAACTACCCTATATCTCTTACATATCAATACTTTTAATAAATGGCCTATTAGAATGCGATCGCACCCAAATTTACCCCATTTTTCCTCCGAAATAGCTCATTTGAACTTTTTTTGGAAAATTCAGTTTAAATTCCTAATATATTTAGCAATAATTTATAATTTAAGATTATTATTATATTCGTTAGACCCTAAAAACCTTACAGGTAAAGACTTTCAGTTAAACTAACAGCAGCAAAAATCAATCTTCTTCCTTTTTCCTTCTTCCCTCTTCCCTCTTACTTGACGCGATAGAACTCCGTTCCGCTAGCGCGATCGCACTCCCTCTCACTAATTCTATTTTTCATCTTAATAAGCACCTACGCAGAGCGAATAACTTACTTCCAAAATACACGAAAATTTCTTGACAAGCAACTACCCTGTATTTCTTACATATCAATACTTATAACAAATAGCCAATGGAAGCACGATAACTACATTTAGCTGTGCTATCGCACTCTTTTTACCCCCTAAATAGCTCATTTGAACTTTTTTTGGAAAATTCAGTTTAAATTCCAAATATATTTAGCAATAATTTATAAGCTTAATTTATAGCAACTATTCATTAAACCCTAAAAACTTTACAGGTAAAGACTTTCAGTCAAACCAACACCAGCAAAAATTAAATATCAACCTTCTTCCTTCTTCCTTCCTACTTCTTCCCTATAAAATAAAGCTACATATAATATTTATTCTAAAATCTAAAAAAAATGTCATTTGTTGGCCTACATATTCATAGCGACTATAGCCTATTAGACGGGGCATCCCAATTACCACAATTAATAGATAGAGCCGTGGAACTAGGAATGCCAGCCATTGCTCTGACAGACCATGGAGTAATGTATGGGGCAATTCAATTAATTAAACTCTGTAGAAATAAAGGAATTAAACCTATCATTGGCAATGAAATGTATGTGATAAATGGAGAAATTGAGAAACAACAAAGAGGCAAAAAATTTCACCAAGTCGTATTAGCAAAAAATACTCAAGGCTATAAAAACTTAGTCAAACTAACAACCCTTTCTCACCTTCATGGTTTTCAAGGAAAAGGTATATTTGCTCGACCTTGTATTAACAAAGAATTACTAGAAAAATATCACGAAGGCTTGATAGTAACTAGCGGATGTTTGGCAGGAGAAGTACCGCAAAATATTATGCAGGGAAAATTTGAGGAAGCCAAGAAAATAGCTAAACGGTACAAAGATTTATTTGGAGAAGATTATTATTTGGAAATACAAGACCACGGTTTCCAAGAAGATAGAGTAGTAAATACTGGAATAGCTAGAATTGCCGAGAAATTAAACATAAAAATAGTAGCGACAAATGACTCTCATTTTATTTCTTGTCGAGACGTAGAAGCACACGACGCTTTGTTGTGTATTAACACTCAAAAATTAATAGCTGAAAAAAAAAGGATGCGGTATAGTGGCACCGAATATTTAAAGTCTGCTGAAGAGATGAAATTATTATTTCGAGACCATCTAGAAAATGAAACTATAGAAGAAGCGATCGCTAATACATTAGAAGTAGCAAATAAAGTTAAAGCCTACGAAGGAATATTAGGAGAACCACGAATTCCTGACTATCCTATTCCACCAGAACATAATGCCGATACTTATCTGGAAGAACTAGCTTGGAAAGGATTATTGGAAAGGCTGAAACTTAAACAAAAAAGTGAAATTTCCGCAGTATATAAAGAGCGGATGGAAACTGAATTAAAAGTTCTTCAGGATAAAGGCTTCTCTACATATTTTTTGGTAGTTTGGGATTACATAAAATATGCCAGAGATGAAAATATTCCTGTAGGTCCTGGTAGAGGAAGTGCTGCTGGTTCATTAGTTGCTTATTCTTTGCGAATTACTAATATAGATCCGGTACATCATGGCTTGTTATTTGAAAGATTTTTAAATCCCGAACGGAAATCAATGCCAGATATTGATACGGATTTCTGTATTGAAAGTCGGGATGACATGATTGATTATGTGACTGAACGGTATGGAGAAGAGAGAGTTGCTCAAATTATTACTTTTAACCGGATGACATCTAAGGCAGTATTAAAAGATGTGGGGAGAGTGTTGGGAGTTTCGTTTGGGGAAGCGAATAAAATGGCAAAATTAATTCCTGTTGCCAGGGGTAAACCAGCAAAGTTAAAAGTGATGATTTCTGATGAAACTCCTTCCCCAGAATTTAAGGAAGCTTTTGAAAATAAAGAAATACAAATAGAAGATAATGAAGGGGGAGAAGTTAGTACAATTTCTGTCCGGCAATGGATAGAGATGGCAATTAGAATTGAGGGAACTAATAAAACTTTTGGAGTACACGCGGCAGGGGTAGTAATTTCTAAGGAACCTCTGGATGAAATTGTGCCTTTGCAAAGAAATAATGATGGCTCGGTGATTACTCAGTATCACATGGAGGATATAGAGTCTTTGGGTTTGTTGAAGATGGATTTTTTGGGATTGAAAAATTTAACTATTATTCAGAATACTGCCAACTTAATTAAGAAAAATCATAATATTCCTCTAGTTCCAGACGAGTTACCCGCTAATGAAAGAAAGGCAATGGAAATTTTGGCAAGAGGCAAGATTAAGAAAATGCCAGGTGATGTAAAAGAGACATACGACTTGATTAAATCTGGAGATTTGGAAGGAGTATTTCAGTTGGAATCTTCTGGGATGGTTGATGTGGTGAAAAAATTGAAGCCTACTTCTATTGAAGATATTTCTTCTATCTTGGCTTTGTATCGCCCCGGACCTTTAGATGCTGGTTTAATTCCAAAATTTATTGACCGGAAACATGGGCGGGAGAAAATTGAATATCAAGATCCAAAGTTAGAGCCAATTTTGCAAGAAACTTATGGAGTTTTGTGTCTGCCTAAAGGAACTTTAATTGATAAACCAGATGGTTCGAGAGAGGCGATCGAAAATATTAAGAGTGGGGAGATAATTTTAACTTCGGATGGGAGGAAAGTTTGGGAGGCAAAAGTTGCTAAACAGTGGTGGAGTGGTGTTAGGGAAATATTAAAGATTACTTTGTCTAGCGGAACGGTAATTTATGCGGGAAAAAACCATCGCTTTTTAACGCCGGAAGGAGATAAGTTTGCTTGGGAGTTGAAACCTGGGGTGGAGGGAATTAAGAAGGGTAATATTTATGGTTCTGCGGTTTATGAAAAATGGCAAGTTTCTAGTAACCAGAAAAGACTGGGTAAAAATGAAGCTTATTTCTCAGATAGACAGAAACTAGAAAGTTGGGAAAAATCTAGAGAAAACCATCTACAGATTTCCTCTTTCTCTTTGAGAAATCCTTCAGAAAATTCCATTCCTCAGACAAATACTTCGAGTCGGAAAAATATGGAGTTTTCCCCGGAAAAAGCTACCTTATTTAGACCAACTAATTTCTCAGAGAAACCTCAGCCGGAAAATTGGGAAAATTTCCGAGAAAATTATCTACAGATTTTCTCTTTTTCTTTGGCAACTCCTTCAGAAAATTCTATTTCTCAGATAGATACTTCGAGTCTGAAAAATCTGGAGTTTTCCTTGTCAAAATCAACCTTATTCAGACAGAAAAATTTCTTAGATTTTTCTTTGGCAACTCCTTCGACAAATTCTATTTCTCAGATAGATACTTCGAGTCGGAAAAATCGGGAATCTTCTCTGTCAAAACCAACCTTATTTAGACGGGCAAATTTCTTAGATAGACTAAAGCCAGAAAATCAGGAAAAGTTCCGAGAAAACTATCTACAGATTTCTTCTTTTCCTTTAGCAACTCCTTCAGAAAATTCTATTTCTCAGACAGATACTTCAAGTCGGAAAAATCTGGAGTCTTCCCTGGAAAAAGCTACCTTATTTAAACCGACAAATTTCTTAGATAGAGTGAAGTCGGAAAATGGGGAAAAATTTAGGGAAAGCCATCTAAAGATTTCCTCTTTCTCTTTAGCAACTCTTTCAGAAAATTCTATTTCTCAGACAGATACTTCAAGTCGGAAAAATCTGGAGTCTTCCCTGAAAAAAGCTACCTTATTTAAACCGACAAATTTCTCAGATAGAGGGAAGCTGAAAAATTGGGAAAATTTCCCAGAAAACTATCTACAGATTTCCTCCTTTCCTTTAGCAACTCCTTCAGAAAATTCTATTTCTCAGACAGATACTTCAAGTCGGAAAAATATGGAGTCTTCCCTGAAAAAAGGTACTTTATTTAAACCGACAAATTTCTTAGATAGAGTGAAGTCGGAAAATGGGGAAAAATTTAGGGAAAGCCATCTAAAGATTTCCTCTTTCTCTTTAGCAACTCCTTCAGAAAATTCTATTTCTCAGACAGATACTTCAAGTCGGAAAAATATGGAGTCTTCCCTGAAAAAAGGTACTTTATTTAAACCGACAAATTTCTTAGATAGAGTGAAGTCGGAAAATGGGGAAAAATTTAGGGAAAGCCATCTAAAGATTTCCTCTTTCTCTTTAGCAACTCCTTCAGAAAATTCTATTTCTCAGACAGATACTTCAAGTCGGAAAAATATGGAGTCTTCCCTGAAAAAAGGTACTTTATTTAAACCGACAAATTTCTCAGATAGAGGGAAGCTGAAAAATTGGGAAAATTTCCCAGAAAACTATCTACAGATTTCCTCCTTTCCTTTAGCAACTCCTTCAGAAAATTCTATTTCTCAGACAGATACTTCAAGTTGGAAAAATATGGAGTCTTCCCTGAAAAAAGGTACTTTATTTAAACCGACAAATTTCTCAGATAGAGGGAAGCTGAAAAATTGGGAAAATTCCCAAGAAAACTACCTACAGATTTCCTCCTTTCCTTTAGCAACTCCTTCAGAAAATTCTATTTCTCAGACAGATACTTCGATTCAGAAAAATCTGGAGTTTTCCTTCTCAAAACAAACCTTATTCAGACAGACAAATTTATCAGACTTTTCTTGGACAACTCCTTCAGAAGATTCCATTTTTCAGACGAATAGTTGGAGTCATAAAAATTGGGAAGAGTCTAACCAAGAAATCTACGAAAAAACTCATTTACAGGATGTCAGACTTGTTTATGTTGTCTCGGTGGAAGAAGCAGGAAAAGCAGAATGTTTTGATTTAGAAATGGAAGACCAAAACTCACCATACTTTCTAGCAGAAGGAGTAGTTGTTCATAATTGTTACCAAGAGCAAATTATGAAAATGGCTCAAGATTTAGCAGGATATTCTTTAGGAGAAGCAGATTTATTACGTCGTTGTCTAAGTGGTTCCACAAAAGTAATAGATGCAGCAACAGGCAACTTAATTAGTCTCAAAGAAATAGCTGCCAAACCTGAGTATTGGTTGAGTCGAAAAGTCTTTTCTTTAGACATCAAAAGTCAACAAATTGTGCAAAAACCAATAACAGAAATTCATGCTAATGGTGTCCGAGATGTTTGGGAAATTACCACTCGTACAAATAGGAAAATTAGAGCTACAAACAACCACCTTTTTTATACAGTTTTAGGATGGAAACCTTTAGAAGATTTTGACCTAGGCGATCGCTTAGGTTTACCAAAAAAAATTCCGATTAATCATAGTAGTCAAATATCTGATGCTCAAATTAAACTTACTGCTTATTTAATAGGTGACGGACATCTAGAAGTTAGAAGTCAGAAGTCAGAAGTCAGAAGTTATTTCTGTAATAGCGATCCAGAATTAATTGCTGATTTTAATCGCTGTGCAGAAGAATTATTTGGCTCTTCAGCACCTGTCGATAAACAACTACATCCAGGAAAAAAATCAGTTATTTATGTCCGTATAGGTTTTCTTTCAGCTTTTAATAATTGGGTAGATAATCATCTCAAACGTGCTAATTCACGGGATAAAGAAATTCCTAATTGGGTATTTTCTTTGTCTAAGAGTCAGTTACAAATTTTCTTAGGAATTTTATGGTCAACCGATGGTAGTTTTGACAAAAAAATTGGGCATACAGATTACAATTCTACCTCAGAAGTTTTAGTCAGACAAATCCAACATTTACTTCTGCGTTTAGGTATAGTTTCTCTGTTCAATATTAAAAAGATAAAATATCAAGGTAAGCCTTATCTTTCTTATCGGGTTCAAATTACAGGGCGTGAGGATATGCTCAAGTTTTGTGAATTAATACAGCCATATTTGAGTAGTTACAAAAAGCAGATTTGTCAAAGTTGTTATTTAGCTATCAAAGATAAGCAAAAGAATCAATCTAAACATTGCCTACCTCCAGAAATGCTTACCCTAATTGCACAAGCTAAAAAAGCTAGTGGAATGACTTGGACAGAAATAGACAAAGCTGTCGGTGTATGTCGTGCCACAATGTCGTCAGGTTTGAATTTTCAAAACACCCCAACTAGGAGTTTATCCCGTCATAAAGTTAATAATTTTGCCACAGCTTTTGCAGATGAAGAATTAAAAGCAATAGCTAATTCTGAAGTGTTTTGGGATGAGATTACTTCTATAGAATATATTGGCAAGGAAGAAGTTTTTGATTTGACAATTCCCGAAACTCATAATTTCATTGCTAATGATTTTATAGTTCATAACTGCATGGGTAAAAAAAAGGTTGCGGAAATGGAAAAGCATCGAGAAATATTTATTGATGGTGCAACTCAAAGAGGTGTTCATTCTGCCGTGGCACAAGATTTGTTTGAACAGATGATTAAATTTGCTGAATATTGTTTGGCTTATGAAACAGAAATTATGACTGTGGAATATGGTGCTATTCCTATTGGTAAAATTGTAGAAGACCGGATTGAATGTACTGTTTATACGGTAGATAAGAATGGATATGTTTATACACAGCCAATTGCTCAATGGCATAATCGGGGTATGCAGGAGGTTTATGAGTATAGTCTGGAAGATGGAACTGTTATTCGGGCAACTCCAGAACATAAGTTTATGGCTGAAGATGGTCAAATGTTGCCTATTGATGAAATTTTCGAGCGTAACTTGGATTTGAAGTGTTTATTTGAAGAAGGAAGAGGGATGAGGGAAGAAGGAAGAAGGAAAAAAGAAAGTATATAGATTTGAAGAAGGAAGAAGGAAGAGGGAAGAAGGAAGAAGGAAAAAAGAAAGTATGATAAGTATAGTTAGGGCTTGCTGAAAAAGTCTTATGGGTGCAGGTAGGAGACAGGAGACAATCCACCCCTCGCCCCTCCCAGGAGGGGGACAGGAGGAACGGGGAATTTGGAGGAGGTAGGAGTAAGAATTTTCCCAATATTGTTCTGCCCAACTCTTGAGCAAAATCCTGAATTTTTGAACCATTACCACCTAAAACCTCGCATTTTTTCCAGATCTAAAATTGCTCAAACCAATATCAGTCAATAAGCGCGATATTTAATCAGCAAACCCTAGTTAGAGATAATCAGAAGATTAAGGCATTTTTTCTGGGAGCTATATCAGAAATATTTTCATTTTCTGAAGCTCAAATCAATACTTGTTTGACCAAAAAATAATGTCAAAGAGGTGAATTTTAGAGAGCGATCGCCTCTTGAGTTATTTAGTTAAGAGATTTCAATATTGAGGAATTTTTCCCAGAAGCAATACCAGAAAAGTTTTCATCTTGTGAAGCTCCCATAAATACTTGTTTTCCCTCAATTAAATCTTTCCTTCTATAACTCCTCAGCAGAAAACTACCAACATTTTCATTCTCTGAAGCTCAAAAAAAAATCGGCGCGTTAAAGGATTTTCCGTTGCATCCTCACAATTTTTCTGATATCATAAATGTTATTGGGGGTTGTTCGCCTATATGCATGATTTTTTATTCAACACAAAAATAGTTAGTAGTTTCCAGGGCGATCGCTCAGGTTATGAAAAGAAAATCAATGTAAAAGGGATGAGGTTGACAGAGCGATCGCCTCTTGAGTTATTTAGTTAAGAGATTTCAATATTGAGGAATTTTTCCCAGAAGCAATACCAGAAATGTTTTCATCTTGTGAAGCTCTAGTAAATACCTGTTTTTCCTTGATTACATCTTTACCACATATAACTCCTCAACTCCTCAATGGAAAACCACATTTTTTCTTCATTGCCTTAAGCTCATAAAAAATCTGCGCGTCAAAGGATTTTCCGTTGCATTCTCACAATTTTTCTGATATCATAAATGTTATTGGGTGTTGCTCGCCTATACGCATGATTTTTTATTCAACACAAAAAATAGTATTGTGTAAAACGCGCCATTCGGAGCGTAGCGACAGCTATATCGCGAATGTTAATGTCAAAGATACCAAATGAGTTCTATTTAGTTTTAATTCTTGACTTTTAAAAAGGAATTATCGTCGTGGTAAAAATTGTTTCTCGCAAGCTGGCAAAAACAGAAAATGTTTACGATATTGGTGTAAAAAAAGACCATAACTTTGTCTTAGCAAATGGGTTAGTTGCCTCTAATTGTTTTAATAAATCTCATTCCACAGCTTATGCTTATGTGGCTTATCAAACTGCTTATTTAAAAGCCAATTATCCAGTCGAATATATGGCAGCTTTAATTACTGCTAATAGTGGCGACCAAGATAAAGTACAAAAATATATTGCTAATTGTCAGAAATTTAACATTGAAGTCGAACCACCAAATATTAATCGCTCAGAAGTAGATTTTACTCCTTTGCCAAAAGTAGCTACAGGAGAAACAAAAGATAAAATTTTATTTGGATTATCCGCAGTAAAAAATGTAGGTGAAGGAGCAATAGAAGCAATTTTAAAAGCAAGAAAAGAAGGGGGAGAATTTAAATCTTTAGCCGATCTCTGTGACCGTGTTAATCTTAATGCTCTTAATAGTCGTACTTTAGAATCTTTAATTAAATGTGGAGCTTTCGATAAAATTGAACTAAATCGTCACCAATTAATTAAAGATTTAGAAGGTGTAATGAAATGGGCACAAGATAGAAATAAAGACCGGGATATGGGACAATTAAATTTATTTGATGTGGCAGAAGCAACAATGCCAGCTTTTGATTCTGCTCCTAAATCTTCACCTGTTTCAGATTTTCCAGCCAAAGAAAAATTGCAGTATGAAAAAGAAATTCTAGGATTTTATGTATCCGACCATCCTCTCAAATATGCACAGGAACAAAATCAAATTCGGGATGCTATTTCTATCGCTCAAATGAAGGAAAAAAAATCTAAGTCAGTTATAAAATTATTGGTAATGTTAGCTGGAATTAAACCTCATATTACGAAAAAAGGCGATCGCATGGCATTTCTGCAAATAGAAGATATGACTGGGCAAGTAGATGCAGTAGTTTTTCCCAAAATATATGAAGAAATTAAAGATTTACTGACAGAAAATGCACTTTTAGTATTGACTGGAAAAGTTGATAAGAAAGATGATGAAAGTCAGTTATTGGTAGATGGTGCAGAAGCAGTAGAAAAGGTAATGGCAGACGCAGTTGAACAACAGGAAAAACCATTTACAGAATTAGATAATTATCAAAATGAATTGAGAAATAAAGAGATAGAAATTAACCAACCTATTGCAGAAGTAGAAAAACCAATAGAGCAATTAGAAAGTCAAAAAAATCCTCCGAAAAAAGACCCTGAATTATTAATAACTGAAAATGGTTCTGCTAAACAAAGACAAATAATTATCTTGCAAATACCAGTAAATATTATTCCTGAAAATGATTCTTTATTTGAACAAATTCAAGCTATTGTTGAAGAACAATCTTCTGGCGATCGGGAAAAAGCAAAGGTCGCAATAGGAGCATTAATATTTGATGATAAACAACAAAAGTTAGTACAGTTTGGTCGGCAATTTTGGGTTGAAGACGGGGAGAAAACTATTAATAGTTTTAAGGCTATAAGACTTGAGGCAGAGATTATTAGTTACTAACATCGTATCTTGATTGAATATCTATAATAAGATAATAGCAAATAGGGGTAATTTTGGAATATTCTATCTTGAGAGAGAAAAAAAATTATGGAAGAGTTTGCAGATATTCAACGCTTGCTAAAAGGGTATTATAATATAGATTTTCCAACTTCAATCTTTCAATTAGCTGATTTTTTACAAAACTATCCTGAAGAAGAATTGGAGATTGATTTAGGTACAATTCGTGTATCTCCTTCTGGACTATTGAGCTTGATATTAAACCCAAAATTACTAACTGAAAATTTTAAGAAATTAGCACTTCTTCACTTTCGCTACTATCGAGATTTACCAGAATTTTTTACATATTTACATGGAGATTGTGATGGTTTGCACTGGGGACTTCTACTTGATGACCCTTCTGTTGGTTTTCGAGGTGCTGCGTCATACTATAACAATGATGGTGATGAAATAACGGTCTACAGTAGCATTTTCTCAGCACTTATTGATCGGTGCAAGGAAGAGCTTGAATATTGTGATGAATGTCTTGCAGATTTTCCAGAGGATGAGGATGAAGATTATTTAGAGACTAAAAGTATAATTAATAGATTTTTAGAACGCATTCAAGATTATATAGGCAAGAATTCAATAGAGATTGTCGAAAATCGAGTAGAGAGCGTTTCATCAGATACTGGTTTGGGACTTTGTGTACCTGAAAAGTTCCGCAGAAATGAATCATTAAAGGTTTATAGTAAACGTAGCAATGAAGGATACAAAGCACTTCTTGATGAATGTACAGATGATAACGTAGTACCTGCTTTAAAGGCAGGTCGATCTTTATGGTACTGGGGTGGTGAAAAATATTCTGAGAGAGCCTACAATTTACTTAAAAAAGCTTACACCATACTCCAGCGTGAAAAATTGTTACACATTCTTGATATTCACTATAATAACAGGGAAATTGAATGGGTGGACATGACTGACTCACAAGAAGTCTAAACTGGAATCGATAATTTTTAGCAAATGACCAACTATTCGTTCTTTCTACCTCCACAAAAAGACTTTATTAAGCAAAGCCTAATTAGGGTTTGCTGAAAAAATCTTTTGGCATGGGTAGGAGTCAGGAGACAGGAGACAGGATACAGGAGAAATGGGAATTTAGAGGGGGTAGGAGTAATAATTTTCCCTTGATTTTTCTGCGCAATTATGAGCCTAAAATACTAATTTTTTGAACCATTACGACCTAAAAGCTTAGACTTTTTTCAACTAAGAAATGCTAAAACATTTATATGTCAATGCTTTTAGATTTAATCAGCAAGCCCTAATTAGTGATAAAAAAAAACTTTCTCCTTCCCCCCCTCTTTCTTATTCTTTATTTCTTTCTTACTCCTGACTCCTGACTCCTAAGAAATACCCTAAATATTTGTAGCAAACATTTATTAATTTGGTATAGCACTTCAGTTATTAAGTAATTAACACTGGTATTATCACCTTTTTGCTAATAATTAGTAAGTTAATGTTAATTATTCTTATGTTTACTTCTCCCTCACTCCCCTACTTCCCTACTCCCTCACTCCCCTACTCCCCCACTCTCTCAATAACCAACAACCTTAATAATCCTCTCCTTTGCCCCCAATTTCACCAACCGACTCCCCCTATCATCCTGCCCATAAACTTTAACCGCATCCACCATCATTCCACAAACCTTACCATCAGTTGTTAACATCTGAGCCACTACACCCGACTCACCAACAACTATTCCCGCCAAAACATCAGTTTGTCTCGTAAACTGAAAAGCATTCTGCCCAATACCACCACGATTAGCAACTCGCAACGAACCAATAGCAATACGCTTTCCATAACCCTGTTCAGAAACTAAAAATAAATTGCTTTCTCCATCCAAAGTTACACAACCTACCAACTCCTCTTGTTTTCTTAATCTTGTTGCTTGAGATCCCTGCGCAGTACGTCCCATTAATGGTAACTGTTCCTCATCTATTTCTAATCTTAATAATCTCCCCCCAGAAGTTGCCAAAACTACTTGTTCCCCTACCTGAGCTAAATTAGAATAACGTAATTCATCATCTTCCTTTAGTTTAATTACTGTTATACCGCGATTTGTAATATCACTTAAATCAGACAAAGGTAAACGTTTAATTTTACCATTTTGAGTCAACATGATTAAATCTTTATTTTCTTCAGCCTCCTGTAAAACAAATTGAGCAATAATAAACTCCTGACGAGCATCCGTCATTTCTTTAGTTGCTGACGGTGATAATAATGTTACTAAAGGTACACCCTTATACTCATGTCGTGTTGTCGAACGATTAGAACCAGAAGGAATATCATTTACCTTCAGAGGATAAGCTTTACCAGTACGAGTCAATACCACTAAAGTTTTGTCTGTAGTTGCCTCAATTATATTAATAGTAAAATCATCATTATTTTCAGTAATAATATTAGATTTTTTATCAATTTGATGCTTCTCAAATTCTTTAGCAGCTAATCGTCTTACATATCCTCGGTGAGTAAATTCTATAACAACCTCTTCAGTCGGTGGTGGAGCAGCCTCCAAAGTCAAAAATTGTGATTCAACAGTTGTACTTTTTGATTTTCTACCTCTACCTTTAGCTGCTTTATTTGTTTCTCGATCGCCAATTTCTACATTGCTTTTCTGTTGAGAAACAGAAGCATTTGATTCCGCTTGAACAATAATTCGAGTACGTCTAGGATCACCATACTTGCGTTTTAGAGTCCGCAATTCTTTTTTCAACGATCTCAGAAGTAGACGGCGATCGCTCAACAAACCCTGTAACTCTTGTATTTTCCCTCTCAGTTGCTCATATTCTTCCTCTAATTTTTGTCTTTCTAAACCAGTCAGTCTGCGCATTGGCATTGCCAGAATAGCATCAGCTTGATTTTCGCTTAAACCCAAACTTTCTTGAAAACTAACCTTAGCACTACTACCATCAGGAGCATTTCTGAGAATATCAATCGTAGTATCCAAATCTTTTAAAGCTTTAAGCAAACCCTCAACTATATGGCACCTACCTTGAGCTATTTCCAAATCATTCCTGTAGCGACGAGTTAAAGTTTGCTCCCTAAAACTAATAAACTCCTGTAAAAAATCTCGTAGAGATAACTGTCGTGGTTGTGCATCAACCAAAGCCAACATAATAGCACCAAACTTTGAAAGTAAATCAGTGTGCTGATAAAGGTGGTGAAGTACAACACTAGGATCAGCTTCACGTTTAAGTTCAATTACAACCCTAATACCAGAGCGATCGCTTTCATCTCGCAAATCAGAAATACCCTCTATTTTACCCGCATTAACCAAATCTGCTGTTTTTTCAATCCAACCCGCTTTATTAACCTGATAAGGCAACTCTGTCACCACAATAGCCCTTTTTGTACGACGCCCACGAGCTGTAGGAACTTCTTCAATAGTAGCCACTCCCCTGATAGGAATACTACCTCTACCTTTAGTATAAGCATCAATAATGCCATCAGTACTAACAATTTCCCCACCAGTAGGAAAATCAGGCCCAGGAATCAATCTAAATAACTTTTCATCGGAAAGATTAGGATTATCAATTAAAGCAATGAGGCCATCCACTACTTCTCCCAGATTATGTGGCGGAACATTAGTCGCCATTCCCACTGCAATACCAGAAGAACCATTAAGTAATAAAAAAGGTAATTGTGCCGGTAATACAGTAGGTTCTTGCTGGGAGCCATCGAAGTTGTTGGTATAGTCAACTATAGCCTCACTAATTTGGGTAAGTAAGCCTTCATTGCTAATAGATGCCAAACGACTTTCTGTATACCGCATAGCAGCAGCAGGATCGTTGTCGATAGAGCCAAAGTTACCATGTCCATCAATTAATGGATAACGACTGGAAAAGTCTTGAATCATCCGTACCATGGCATCATAAACAGCTTGGTCCCCGTGAGGATGATATTTTCCCAGAACATCTCCAACCACCCTGGCACATTTACGAAATGGTCTGTCTGGGGTGAGACCAAGTTCATGCATAGCGTATAGAATTCGACGATGCACTGGCTTTTGTCCATCTCTGACATCTGGCAAGGCCCTACCAACAATCACACTCATGGCATATTCAAGATATGATTGCTGCATTTCGATGTGCAGCGCTGCAGTAACGACTTGTCCGGAGAGTAGATTTAATTGTTTGGCCATGAGTTGCTATTTAGATTACGATTTATAAAAAATGACGAATCACAATTGACAGACTAAGTCAAAATGTTATGACAATTTAAGATTTTCAGCATGGAATACCTAAATTTTCTCAAAAGTAACAAGGAATACCCAACTTATATGCACATCAGTTTACTAATTGGTAGTGTATTGAGGGATGTTTTTTTCTAATTCAGGCAAAGTAAATTTAATATTTTTATAGACTCTCACAGTAGTAATTTTTTTTTAATGTATACAAGATTGTTTGGAAATATAGCAATCAGGAGTCAGATGTGAGAATTGAGGTGTTCCTTTAAAGTATAGAATATAGCAGTTATCTTATTCTTATGTATTGGTTTCTTCCCTCCATACCTATTCCCTAAAACAAAAGTCTCCAATATCTCACAAGTAAAATCATATTGCTATAGTAGCTAACACACCTCAAATCTTTTGACCATAGTTGATTATAGGAATAATTATTTATATTTGATCGAGCAAAAATTTGGATTAAGGCTTAAAATATTACCTACTTAACTTAGGCAACTAATACATTGAAGGCTATCCAGATCGAAAATATCTGCTATGCCACTCTAGAAAGTAGTACAATTACATAAATGCAAAGTATGTTAACCTCAATTATGCTGAATAAATTGAAATCTTACCTTAGATAATTATGTATAATTATTAATATTTTAGGTTCCTGCATTGGAGCTACTAAAAAGTAAGCATTTCCTGCGGAATGCTGCGCAAACAGCTATTAGCTGTCAGCTCTCAGCTCTGATGAGCGGGTTTTAATGAATATAGACTTTAAAGCTAGTTTTTATAGTAAGTATCAATTCTGACTCAATTAGTAAAGCTTTTACCTCAAATTAAAAGCAATAGCTGATGGTTGAATGCTTACATTAAAAGTAGTATTTCCAGATTACTTTTCTCATCATCATAGCAGGCAGAAGAAAATATATTCTCAATCTTTATCTCAATAAGATTAGACTATTAAACTTCTCTCTAGTGAGATAAACGTTCAAAAACTCACAAATAACTATGAGAAAAATTTAAAACAATATCTATTTAGTCAGTTGAGTAAATCATTGTGTAATTTTTAATTGATTAAACTGAAAGTAGTTAAACTAATACCATTTCACTTAAAAAATGTCACAAATAGTTGGTAACTGATGAAGTCAAATAATAAGCTTTAATTACTGGAGAATAGACGTTTTAAGTACTTAAAATATCATTTTTGACTTTTGACTTTTGACTTTTAACTTTTGACTTTAGTGAAACGATATAAGTTGGCTTTCCCTATCTATAAGAAAATTTAGCTGAATCGTCGAGAAGCCTCACGCTATAATTTTTGATTTGGCGTGAGATGAATCGGCAGCAAATTGAATAGGTTCGAGGCCCATTCAATTGGCCAACATCCCAGCAAAAGCTTTCGCCCTGGTTGAAAAACTTGTATGATTCTATTGCTATCACTCCGGGAATTTTCCACCATGCGCACTGCCTACCAATATAAATTAAGGCCCAATAAAGAACAGTTAGCCACAATAGAATTGTGGTTGGAATTGTTGCGTCGGCAGTACAACTATCGGTTAGGTGAAAGGTTCTCATGGTGGTCAGAAAACCGTTGTCCAGTTAACGCTTGCCCCTTAGTGATGCCAATTCCTCAACTCTTAGATGATCCAAATTATTACTCTCAAAAACGAGATTTGGTCAATACCAAAGACAAGTTTCCTGAGTATAAGCTAGTTCATTCTCAGGTGTTGCAGGATTGCATAAAGCGGGTAAAGCTTGCCTTTGATAGATGGTTGAAAGCCGACAAAAATGGACAGAAATTAGGGAAACCAAGGTTTAAAGGAAAAGGACGTTATCGCAGTTTTACTTATCCTCAAATCAAACTTGACTGCATGGAAGAAAATCAAATTAATTTACCCAAAATTGGCAAGGTAAAGTTGATTCAGCATCGTCTAATACCAGAAGGATTTATAATTAAAACTGTTACGATTAGTCGTAAAGCTGATGGTTATTATGTAACTTTATCTCTAGAAGACAAATCAGTTCCAGCTTTGACTTTTAATGTTGAACCTACATTAAAAAATACTCTGGGAATCGATATGGGGCTAAAGGAATTCTTAGTAACAAGTGAAGGAGAGTCTGTCCCTATACCTCAATACTATCGAAAATATCAGCAGCGATTAAAGACTTTACAGAAACGTTTATCTCGAAAGAAAAAAGGCAGTAAAAGGTGGTTAAAAGCTGTCAAAGCTGTAGCTAAACAACATAAAAAGGTTGCCGATAAACGTAAAGATTTTCACTTCAAAACAGCCAATGAATTGTTATCAAAAGCGGATGTTATTGCCCACGAAAACTTAAATATTAAAGGGCTAGCAAAGACTCGTTTGAGTAAATCAATTAACGATGCTGGATGGGGACAATTTCTAACTATTTTAACTGTCAAAGCCGGAAATGCTGGACAGAAAACTATAGGAGTGAACCCCAAAAATACTAGCCAAGATTGCTCAAATTGTGGTGAAAAAGTCCCCAAAGAATTAAATATACGAATTCATTCTTGTCCGCATTGCGGTATTGTAATAGACCGCGACTGGAATGCAGCGATAAATATAAAAAATAGGGCGGTAGGGCCCAGACGTCCTTAAAGCTCGTGGAGCTCGACGGAATACCGGGGCTACGAAACGAGAAGCCCACACTATAGCGCCAGCAAGCGTGTGGGAGTATGTCACTCTAAACTTTATAATGGGGTGTTTAAACTTACGAGTATTTAGCGGGAGACTTATATGAAAACTGTTTTGATTGTAGAAGACGATCAAGTTAATGCTAGAGTTTTTTCCAAGATTTTGACCAAAAGAGGCGGTTTAGCTGTTAAGCACACAGAAGATGTGGAAGAAGTAGTAAAAATGGCTAACTCAGGAGAAGCAGACTTGATTTTGATGGACGTTTCTCTAGCTCGTAGTGTTTACCAGGGTAAATCTGTTGATGGGATTAAAATTACTCAAATTCTTAAAGCTGACCCTAAAACAGATAAAATACCAATCATATTAGTGACAGCTCATGCTATGGCAGGCGATCGAGAATCTTTTTTGAAGCAAAGTGGTGCGGATAGTTATATTTCTAAACCAGTAGTGGATCATCAAGAATTTGTCAGTCAGATTAAGGCATTGTTACCTCCTGATTAATTATCATCTAAAAAATGACCACAAATTTTATTAGAATATAACTCTAACTTAAGATGATAATCCTGCTCTAATTTTTACATTTTTGGAGCGGGATATATATTATGGAAGAAGGAAGAAGAAAAGTATTACTTTGTCTGAGTTTTAAACTTTTGAACTGTCCGCGCCCTTTGCTTCAACTGCAATACTATAGCAGTTTTCATTAACCATAAAATACAGAAATTTTTACTTAAAGGCAGAAGGTAGAAGTTTTGTAGTCTACCTTATATATATAGCTAAAATATCTAATAGACCTCTTGCCAAAGTTTTCATTAAATCAATTCAAAATGTGAAATTAACAATTTTATCAAAATAATTGAGTCCTGCAACCCCGTTTTGATTAGCAAAATAAATACTTTTGGAGCGGGGCTCAAATCCCCCTTACAAAAATAATATCAAATCCGCTTAATTCGGTATAAAAAAACTTCTTCCTTCTAGCCTTTTCTTCCCTTCTGCCTTCTGCCTTCTGCCTTCTGCCTTCCTCCCTCCAAAGTGTGGGTATTCAACCGGATTTGATATAACTTCTGAATTCTGAATTCTGAATTCTGACTTCGTTAACTCCCTATTCCCTGACTTCTGTGAAAATTAGCGATCGCTGAGAACTTCACCATAAGAAAAACCTGGTGCTGCCAGAACAAATACTGTACTAGGAAGATTAGCAGTTTTGGACTGTAAATCCTCGTAATACTCAGTAAAATTCTCCCCTGGAGTCCTAATACCAAGAAAAATCAAGTCAGCATTTTCAGAAGACTCATGCAAGATGTCATAGAAAGGACGACCATTAGAAACTAAAATTTGAGATACAGTGCGAATGCGTAAATTTCTAATCACACGATCAACATTTGCCTGAGTTGGTTGAATAGCAGCTTGTTCGGGTACTACAAGTTTCAAGTAAATTTCCGCATTCCGCCAATCAATATCTGTACGCAGCAAATATGCAAGAAGTAACATTAAGCCGCCATTATTTTGTAAACCACCCCACCAGACATCAATTTGACGATGTTGACCAAAACCACGATCGCTATCTTCTCGAAAAATCACTACATTTTTCTTAGCCTTATGAATATGACCAATCAACTGACAGTAGCGATGACGCCTAGAAGGTTCCTGACTATCTCCAAGTACAACAGTATTTGGCGTTAGTGGCCCAATGCCATAAGTTTCCACCAAGAGTTTAGCACCATCAAAAAAGTCTGTAGCAGTAACTACTCGCACCAGAGCTTGTACCCCTCGCTTGTCCAAATACTCACGAATCGTATCTTGCATATCACTTTGCTGAGACACATCACGAGACGCACTAGGCAGAACACTACAAATAGTAATCATACCTCGATTATGAGTCAGGTCATCTGCAAACTGAATCAATAGCCAGCGTTTTTTCGCTATCCCAGACAAAACTAAAATATGTGGCCGCCAATTTTTAGTATCTTCCTCACCTAATTGAAGAATTCCTTCCCGCACCAACGCCATCCATATTCCGCGTCTAGCATCTCCCCAAGTTGTCTCTAACTCCCTTCGCTGTAGCCAGAAAAATATTACCAGCACTATCAAAGCAGCAATAACTGTAGCCACAGCATTAATCAAAAACATCACTGCCAGACAACCAAGCGCTCCCAACATTGATAATGACCAATGGACTTGAAATGTAGGACGAAAAGAGGGGCTTTGTAAAAAGCCTTCTATACCCGCTGAAACATTTAAAACCATATAAGTGGTCAAAAAGAACATTGTCAGCACTGGGGCAATAATATTTAGGTCACCAATACAAACCGTGGCAGTAGCTACACCTAAAGTTACCGCTGTACCAATCCTGGGTTCATCATTTGGCCCATTACCATTACCGAGAAAAGATAACCAACTAGGTAAAACTCCATCTCTTGCTAAAGCTTGTAAGACTCTTGGTGCTCCCAGAATACTACCGATCGCGCTTGAAAGAGTTGCCCCCCAAACTCCCAACAAAATTGCTGGTCCCCAAAAAGCCATTTCTTTCATCACCAGAGGTTGTTCAATTAAAGTAGTAGCATCCGCCCGCATAGCCAGGATAATTGGTAGTACCATATAAACTACATACCCCGTACCAACGGCTGCCAAAGTACCTACAGGAATTGAACGGCTAGGTTCTCGCAAGTCTCCAGACATACTCACCCCTGCCATAATACCTGTTACGGCTGGAAAGAAGACCGCAAAAACTGTCCAAAATGGTTCTGATACTATCTCTGAAGCTCCCGATATTTCTATGTTTGTTGTTTCTAGGGGATGTCCGAATGCAAATGAAACTAGAGATAGAACTATTGCAGCCATAATAAAATACTGGGCCTTAATAGCAATTTCTGCCGAAGTTATAGCTAAGACTGCCACTGCTATAGTTGTAATCAGAGCTACATATAGTTGGTTAAGGCCACCAAAAGCATCTACTAAGCTTTCTGCAAAACCAATAGTATAAAGAGCTACTGATAGAGCTTGGGCAAAGTATAGTGGTATTCCCACTGCACCACCTGTTTCAATACCTAGAGACCGACTAATCATATAGTAGGCACCACCTCCTCTGACTATTCGATCTGTGGCGATCGCGCTGACTGACAAAGAAGTTAGAAAGGTAATTGCTGTGGACAAAGTGACGATAATCAAAGTTCCCAATAAACCAACATTACCTACTACCCACCCAAAGCGGAGGTACATAATTACACCCAAAATTGTCAAAATTGAGGGAGTATAAACACCACCAAATGTTCCTAAACCTGTTTCATTACTGTTGTCAGAAATAGTTTTTGGAGTTGATTGTGTTTCTTCTGATGGTTTTTTAAATAGCTTCATACATACAAAATTTTAATATTTTAACTTCTTTTTCAAGTTATCCATAACATTTAATTAAATATTTATCTTTGCTTTATATCTAGTACAGGATGGCAGAAATAACTAACCAGTTACAAAATCCTAAAAGCCTTACCAATCAAAAATGATTAACTTTTGACTGTAATGAAGTGCGTCTTACATTCTGGAGGGGCTGTGTGCAGAATTACTTCCGCACAGTAGGCGCCCCGTAGGAAACCTCACCAATTAGCACTCGCTTTTGACTTCCGCGTAGTGGCACTAGCTTTCAAGTCTTAGATTTTAGATAGTGTTTCAACTCAAAATATTGCACACCAATAAATAATAGGGATTTTTAAAGCGGATGTTCTTTTTTCTTGATTAATTTAATTTCTAGAACAAAAAAACTCCTGACCATCAGCTTGTGAACCAAAGAAATTTTAGATATACCAGCCATAGGGGTTAGGACATAAGCTGATAATTAATCGAATACATTCCACTTTTTTTATCACTATTAGCTCTTACCTGCTATATAACCAAAAAAATCAAGTCTCCTGCCCTTTTAAAGGGATAAAAAAGAAAATACTGATAACTGAATTTACCTCAAACCTCTTATTTCAAGTAACTCGAAATGTCTACTTCCCGCTTGTTAATATTGATTCTAGGTTTAAGCCTAGTTTTATTTCTCATAATTTGGCTGATTGGTTCTTTATCATGGCTATATAGTCAAGTTTCATGGTCCGCTCCTCCACTTTTGGCCAACTTATTCTTACTATTATTAATTTTCCTCATTGGAATAGTCATTTTTGCTTTCATATATTATCTGAGACTATATACCATTCAAAAAAATCAACGGCGACGAGGTTCAAAAGTTAAAGTTAAGATTCCGGTTGTGAAATCTGAGGTAGCTTCTGAATCTCTCAAAGCTTTGAGACAACAGGCTATATTGATTCAAGATGAGGTTGCTCGACAAGCGTTATTAGAGCGTTCACAAGAAATAGAAGCTAGTCTAGCACGAGGTGATGTAAAAGTAGTTGTTTTTGGTACTGGTTCTGCTGGTAAGACTTCTGTGGTTAATGCGCTAATGGGTCAGATGGTGGGTAGGGTAGAAGCACCTATGGGGTCAACTACAGTAGGAGAAACCTATCATTTAAAAATGCCAGGATTGGAAAAAGAAATTTTGATTACTGATACTCCAGGAATTCTAGAAGCGGGAGTAGCAGGTACAGAAAGGGGTCAACTGGCACGAATTTTGGCGACAGAGGCGAATCTATTATTATTTGTGGTTGATAATGATTTACAGAAGTCTGAATATACTGCTTTTCAATATTTGGCGGACATTGGTAAGCGATCGCTTGTGGTCTTTAATAAAATTGACCTCTACACTAAAGAAGACCAGGAAGCAATCATTGTTAAGCTCAGGGAAAGATTAGTAGGGTTTAGCAAGATGGATATTGTGGCGATCGCTGCTCATCCTCATTCTGTTAAGCTTGAGACTGGGGAGATATATCAGCCAGAACCTGATATTATGGCTTTAATCGGACGTATGGCTGCTATTTTGAGGTCTGAAGGAGAAGATTTGATTGCGGATAATATTTTGCTCAAATCTCAACGTTTAGGGGAAGAGGCAAGATGTTTAATTGATGCTCAAAGACGACGACAAGCAGAGAAGATTTTAGAAAGGTTTCAGTGGATAGGGGCAGGGGTTATTGCTGTTACGCCTTTGCCTGTAGTTGATGTGTTGGCCACAGCAGCAGTTAATGCTCAAATGGTGGTAGAAATTGGCAAAGTTTATGGTTGTGAATTGAATTTTGAAAGAGGGCAAGAGTTAGCAATGTCTTTGGCTAAAACACTTGCTAGTTTAGGTATTGTTGAAGGGGCGATTAAATTAATTTCTACAGCTTTACAATTAACTATAGCAACTTTTTTAATTGGGAAGGCAATTCAAGGAGTAAGTGCAGCTTATTTAACTAGAATTGCTGGGAAGAGTTTTATTGAATATTTTAGTCATAATCAAGATTGGGGAGATGGTGGCATTACAGAGGTAGTACAAACACAATTTCAATTAACAAGAAAAGATGAGTTTGTTAAGTTGTTTATTCAAGATGCGTTGGCTAAAGTTGTAGAGCCTTTAACTAATATTTATTCCCAGAATGAAGAAGTTGAAATGGAAAAAGAATCTGATGAGGAAGATGAAATAAATTATCGACCTCAAGGGAGTACAAAGCAAGATAATACTATTAATGATTGGGATACAAAAAGTAGAACAAAATGGGAAAATTGGTGATTTTATAAGGTATAAAAATAGTGAGTAGGCAGAAATAATTAATGTATTTAGTACGATAATTAATTTGATTTTTTATTATTAGGAGATACAACTGATTCCGCTTGAGTTAGATACACCCTCTCTTCTTCAGACTTCTAACTTTTGACTTCCGTTGACTTCCGTACTTGAAAGTTGACTGACAGTTTGTTCAATTAAATTCTGACTTTTGACTTTTGACTTCTAACTTCTAATTTCTAACTTTTGACTTCTAACTTTTGACTTCTAACTTCTAACTTCTAACTTTTGACTTCTAACTTTTGACTTTTGAATTCTAATGATTGGGATACAGAAAGTAGAGCAAAATGGGAAGATTGGTAATTTTATAACGTAGAAAAATAGGGAGTAGGCAGAAAGAATTAATGTATTTAGACGATAATTAATTTTATTTTTTATTATAGGAGATACAACTGATTCCGCTTGAGTTAGATACACCCTCTCTTCTTCAGACTTCTAACTTTTGACTTCCGTTGACTTCCGTACTTGAAAGTTGACTGACAGTTTGTTCAATTAAATTCTGACTTTTGACTTTTGACTTCTAACTTCTAATTTCTAACTTTTGACTTCTAACTTTTGACTTCTAACTTCTAACTTCTAACTTTTGACTTCTAACTTTTGACTTTTGAATTCTAATGATTGGGATACAGAAAGTAGAGCAAAATGGGAAGATTGGTAATTTTATAA
>NZ_JAAHHG010000001.1:33964-75106 GCF_010692555.1 Okeania sp. SIO3B5
TTTTGACTTCTAACTTTTGACTTCTAACTTCTAACTTCTAACTTTTGACTTCTAACTTTTGACTTTTGAATTCTAATGATTGGGATACAGAAAGTAGAGCAAAATGGGAAGATTGGTAATTTTATAAGGTATAAAAATAGTGAGTAGGCAGAAATAATTAATGTATTTAGTACGATAATTAATTTGATTTTTTATTATTAGGAGATACAGCAAATTCGGCTTGAGTGAGATACAACCTTTCTCTCCTCCTAATATAACTTTTAACTTTTGACTTTTAACCCCTAACTTTTGACTTCTAACTTCTAACTTTTGACTTTTGACTTTTGACTTTTGACTTAAAAAACCGAGCTTCTAATGAAACTCGGTTCTGAGCCAATATTTAATTGGACACGATCGCACTTCAACTATAAATCTAATAACCTTTTTCCATGAATAACTGCGGCCACAATTACTATATCCCCTTTAACTTGATAAAGGACTCGGTAACTGTAAGCATAATCTTGTCGGTAACTTTCATCCCCAAATTCTTTTACTACTTCTCCTTGTAAAGGATTATGAAGCAAATTTTTGGTGACATTAATTACCCTATGGACTACTGCTGCAGCATAAGAAACAGAGTCACGCGCTATATAGGAGGCGATCGCGTCCACATCATCTATAGCCTTAGAAGACCAAACTACTTTATAACCCATTTACTCAAAAGCCCTTCAGCTTCTTCTTGTGTAATTTTTCTTTCTTTATTAGCTACTTCTAAACCATGAAGAACTTTTTCAATTACATATAAATGATATTGAACATCTTCAAGGGAGCAATTATCTGGCAATTTACTTAATAGAGATTCTACTTTTTTCTTAGCGGTATTCATAAAGTTCATATTATTAAGTCACTGTTCCTAGCTGTACATGAGCCATTGGACAGCGACATCTGGCGGTTTGCGTTTTCGCACTTTCCAAGCATAAAAAAGCGAAAAACACATCCCCTCTTAGAGGAACCTTTAAGATATTAATCATTTTTATCTCTAAATTATATTATTGTGAAACCTTTTGGTCTCATATAGTTCCTTGAAATTAGATGCTTTCATGTTCTAGCGCCTTTCGCAAACAAAATATGTCAGATTATCGCCGACCTTAGCTCTAGATATAAGGAAGGTAATATAGTTCATAAAAATATAGTCACATAAGACATATTCTTTCAGATCGCAGATGTTACTCCGACTGGGTGAACTACAACACCACGCCAGTTGCTTTAAGGGGACCTGTCCAACGTACTGGCTCCTTCATCCCATGGTCAAAGACATTTGGGACTGCTTTTCTCATTATATTTAGAACCGTTCACATCAGCATCAATTAACCCCTTACTGGCAGTATGATACCTATCAATAATATAACAATCTGATTTAACTTTTGAAAGAGAATACTATCGCCTTGAGCTATCTTAATTACTTATAGCTAAGAACTTATTGGTCAATCATCTATATCTATGTATATTTATGATCCCTGCAAAGTATAACTTGGTCTAGACTTGTTAGTCGTCCTCAAAGAAAAGTTTTACTCTCTACAGATAGACGATTAAATTCAACTTGGCATAGTTTAATGGTGGAAATTGGAATTATTGATTATTAATTTATGGCCATTCAGCAATTTTTAAATTCAAAACTTTTAAATACTATCAAGAGCTTATCAAAGAACAAGTCAAATAAATAAACCCGCTCTCAATTTATCAGAAAGCGGGTTTAGATACTCATGTAGAGATTAATTAAAGTATATTTTTAATTTTGAATTACTTCCAGATTATAGTGCTGCGCGCAGGCAACAGGGAGAATAAAAAGCTTATAAGATAAGACTTTTAGTTATTTGACACCTCCTGCAATTTGTAAATATGCCAGCGCTCATTGCTATAAAGTCTAGAAATTTTCTTGACACTCTCACCGTTAAATCAAAGATTATAAAGGGAGATTCTTGTTTCTCAGATTCTTAACTAGGTAACAAATCAAACAAGTTGAGTTGTACCCCCGTCAGACCATCTCCACAAGCTTTTTATCTAACCGTTTGCCCCACGGCTGTTAATTACTATAACTGATGCTGGATTAATTTGCAAGCCCTCAATTAACTTACTACTTTGAAATTCATCTCTAGGCTGTCTGCGTGGGTTTCCCGCGCAGTTTATACGCCCCTTCTCACCGTTAAATCAGCACGATTATAACGGCTCGATCTATTTCAAAATTTTTCATAATTAGCGATCGCCCCAGTCATCTTCTCAATTACCTCTGGCACAGGTATAGAACCTAATTCCCCAGCAGCACGAGTCCGAATACTCAGACTATTTGACTCAACTTCCTTAGCTCCAACTACAGCCATTAGAGGAATTTTTGCCTTCTCAGCATTTCTAATCAACTTACCCAAACGTTCATTACTAATATCCACCTCAGCACGAATACCTATTTGACGCATTTGAGCAGCAACCTCTTGAGCAAAAGGCAAAAATTCAGAATTAACTGGTAGAAGTTTAGCTTGGATAGGAGCTAACCACAAAGGAAAATCTCCTGCATATTCCTCAATCAAAATCCCAATCAACCTTTCCAAGGAACCAAAAGGTGCCCGATGAATCATCACTGGACGTTTTCTTGTCCCATCTTCTGCCACATATTCTAAATCAAACCGTTCGGGCAAATTATAATCTACCTGTACAGTACCCAACTGCCATTCTCGCTCCAAAGCATCCTGGAAAATAAAATCTAACTTTGGACCATAGAACGCCGCTTCACCAATACCCTCAAAATGCTCCATACCCAAACTTTCTACAGCCCGACGAATAGCACCTTCAGCTTTTTCCCAAGCCTCATCAGAGCCAATATACTTATCTAAATTAGGATCTCGGAAACTTAATCTAGCCTTAAAATTCTTTAGTTGTAGATTTTTAAAGACAAATAGAGTTAAGTCCACCACACTGAGAAACTCGTCATCAAGTTGTTCGGGTGTTACAAACAAATGAGAATCATCTTGAGTGAAACCCCGGACTCGAGTTAAACCACCTAATTCCCCAGACTTTTCATGGCGGTAAACAGTGCCAAACTCAGCAAGTCGTATTGGCAACTCTCGATAAGAACGTAATTCATTTTTATAGATTTGGATATGAAAAGGACAGTTCATTGGTTTTACAACAAAACCCTGTTCCATAGCTTCTGCTTGTTCATCCTCAGCCATCATCGGGAACATATCCTCTTTATACTTTTGCCAATGTCCGGAAGTTTTGAATAAATCGACTCTGGCAATATGGGGAGTATCTACAGGTAAATAACCCCGTTTCTGTTGTTCTTGTTGGAGAAATTCTTTCAATGAATTCTTTAACATTGTACCTTTGGGAGTCCAGAGAGGTAATCCAGGCCCAACCAGGTCGGAAAAAATAAATAGTCCTAATTCTTTACCTAGTTTACGATGGTTTCTTTTGAAAGCTTCTTCTTTACGTCTTTTATATTCGGCTAGTTGTTCTGGAGTTTCCCAAGCAGTACCATAGATACGTTGTAATTGGGCTTTGGTTTCATCTCCACGCCAATAAGCACCAGCAACAGTTTCTAAATCAATTGCTTTGGGATTAATTTGTTTTGTACTTTCAATATGAGGGCCAGCACATAAATCCCACCATTCTTCACCGAGATGATAGATAGTAATTGGGTCTTCTAAATCTTCAAGAATTTCTAATTTGTAAGGTTCTTTAATTGCTTCAATTCGACTTTTAGCTTCTTCTCGGCTGACTTCTTCTCTAATTACGGGTAAATCCCGTTTAATGATTTTGACCATCTCTTTTTTGATGGTTTTTAGGTCAGCTTCTGTAAATGGTTCTGGGGTATCAAAGTCATAGTAAAAGCCATTTTCGATCCAAGGACCAATTGTTACTTGTGCCTTGGGAAACAGCTTTTGTACTGCCATAGCCATGACATGAGATGTGGTATGACGAATTTTTTTGAGGGTTTCTGACTCGCTGGTGCGAGGTAAATGGATTTTTTCTGGTTGTTCTGAGGAAGGATTAGATTCTGGCCTAGACATTGGCTGTTTATTCTTGGGTTTTTTTTATATTTGCACAGGAAAAGAGGAAAGCTCTACTCAAGTTCAATGAATCATCATTTAGGGATTTTTGAGGTTTAAACGCTACTACATATATTATAGAACGTTATAATTTTTGACCACTATATACCATTATATTAATTGTATATTAATTATATTACGGATAGTGTTTTGCTTAAATTCTATTTACAATAAACATCTTCAGAAAAGAGGAAGTAGGGAGTAGGCAGAAAGAATCAATAATTTCTGTCGGTTAATTAATTTTATTTTTTATTATTGGAGATGTCTAATGAATCAGTCTCTTGTCTTGCTTGTTCTAACCAATTATCATATTTTTCTTGATTATTTTTTATCCACTCCTGGCCATGACGGAGAATATCTTCTGGTTTGTCTTCACCCTCTTTAATACGTAAACTTTCCTCACTCATATCGGCAACTGGAATTTGTACTAATTCAAGCCACTTTCTAGCAATTTGGTTTACTTCTAGGAATTTTTGATTAGCAACAATACCCTGTTGAGATATCTGAAAGCCAAAATTTTTTCCATCTAGAGATGTATCTTTTTCACTCAAATTTCCCATAGATTTTGGTAAGGAGGTGAAAGGAACTTCTAACCAAACTACATCTTCTCCTGGTTTTAAAACTACAGATATCCAGCGAGGATTATAGGCAGAATAAAGAATAGGTTCCCCTTTTTGATAACGAGTAATAGCATCTGCCAAAAGCACTGTATATTGACCTCTATTATGTTCTACAGTATCTTCTAATTCATAAGCTTGAAGATGATGGTCTATAGTCAGCTTACAATGCCAACCAGGGTTACAAGCAACTAAATTTGCTTTGCCATCTCCATCGGAATCAAAAAGCTTGGCTATTTTTGGATCTTTTAATTGTTGAATGTTAGTAATTTTATATTTATCGGCTGTTTTTTTATCAATTTGATATCCTTGGATGCCATGAGGAGTTAAAATTTCTACTCCCTCTAACTTTTCTTCACCACCAACATTTTCAAAGAATTCATTAGTGTTGTGGTTCATAGTAAACAGTGCTATATTCTAAATCTCCATTGGCAACAGAAATATAAATTGCTGGATATTCAATTTGTTTTGGTTTTTCAACTTTATAATCAAGTTTTTCTAAACCTATATTCACTACTTCGGTTTGAAATAATTCTTCTGTCCAGGTACTATTAGCATTCCGAATAGTAACTATTCCAGGAGGAGTTTTTTGACAGGAAGTGAAAACAATTAATAAGCTTGTTAAGATGCTTCCTCAAATAATTTTGATATATTTTTGTTTCATTTTAGTTTAATTGATTGAAAGATATTTAATATCTGGTAGCTTACCGAATTATTAATTAGGGTTTGCTGAAAAAGTATTATGGGTGAGGGTAGAAGCCAGAATTCAGAATTCAGAATCCAGAATTCAGAAGTCAGGAGGAATGGGAATTATAGAAGAGGTAGTCAGAACGAATTGTCCCTTGATTTTCTTCCCCAAAATGCGCTCCTTTTTGAGCTATTAGAGCTGAAAACCAAGGTATTTCAAAGCTAAAAAGGCTAAAACCTTTATCTATAAATGCTTTGATATTGAATCAGCAAGCCCTAATTATTAATTATTAATTATTAATTATTAATTATTAATTATTAATTATTAATTATTAATTAGCAGCTTTTCTCGCTATTTCTAGCCAACTATCATATTTTTGCTGATTATTTTTTATCCACTCTTGAGCATGGCGCAGAATATCTTCTGGCTTATCTTCTCCCTCTTTAATACTTAAACTTTCAACATTCATATCTGCCACTGGAATTTGTACTAATTCAAACCATTTTCTCGCAACTGGGTTTGCTTCTAAGAATTTTTTATTAGCCACAATATATTGTTGTAGTAAGGGAAAACCTAGATTTTTTCCATCTATTGATGTATCTTTTTCAGTCAAATTTCCCATAGATTTTGGTAAGGATGTAAAAGGAACTTCTAACCAAATTGCATCTTCCCCTGGCTTTAAAATTGTATATATCCAGTGGGGATTAAAGCCATAATAAATAATAGATTTTCCTTGTTTATAGCGAGTAATAGCATCTGCTAGAAGAATTGTATATTGGCCTCGATTATGTTCTACTGTATCTTGTAGTCCATAAGCTTCAATTTGATTGTCTATAATTAATTCACAAGCCCAACCAGGATTGCAACCTACTAAGTTGGCTTTACCATCTCCATCTGAGTCAAAAAGTTTGGCTATTTCTGGATCTTTTAATTGTTTAATGTTAGTAATGTTATATTTATCGGCTGTTTTTTTATCAATTTGATATCCACTCCTTCCATTAGGTGTTAAATTTCCAACTCCTTCTAATTTTTCTTCTCCACCAGCATTTTCAAAGAATTTTTCGTGTCCTGGTAAGTAATAAATAACGCTATAGTCTAAGTCTCCATTACCTACAGAAATATAAAGTGCTGGGGAATCAATTTCCTTTGGTTTTTCTACTTTATAGCCTAGTTTTTCTAGACCTATATTGACAATATTAGTTTGGAATGATTCTTCTATCCAGTTACTATGGGCACTACGAATACTGACTGTTTGGGAATTGGGAGTTTGTTGACAGGAAGTAAAAATTATTAATACGCTTGTGAGGATTATTCCTAAGAGAATTTTTAGTAGTTTTTGTTTCATGTTATTGAGAATTTTAAAAAAATATATACGTTTTTTTTGATTCAATTTTTAATCATACAAGTTATATCAAATTCGGTTAAATAACCTGACAATCAATAGCTTAAAATCCCGATGGTGAGGTTATTGTATTGATGTAAGCATTCAGCCGTCAGCCAGCCTCCTATGGTCGGAACTGCGGACTTCAGCTATCAGCTATTGCTTTTAGTTTAGGATAAAAGCAATATTTAACTGTCTTACTACAAAAGTTGCCTCCCTTACCCTTAAAGTAAGTTGTTAATTTAAACACCGTCCTTTAAGGAGAGAGTCTTGTTGCTGAAGTCCGCAGTTCCTCCGGAGGAGGCTAGCTGACAGCTAATAGCTGAATGCTTACGTATTGATGTGCAATTAAGCGGATTTGATATTATTTGTAAATCGCTGCAAAAAACACCATATTTAATCTTTTAAGTAGTCAAACAAAATTAATTGTTTACTTGATAGTCAGCTTAAATAGGTAAGAAAAATTATTTTTAGAACGACTGCTCCAACAGACAAATATATTTTATTCCCTACTAAAAAATGTTAAATTAATTTTGCACGGACACTTAGTTTGATGAAAGTTTTGGGCTGAATAAATGAGTAAGCATTCAGCTATTAATTATTAGTTGTCAGCAATAATATCCTGTATTTAAGGACAGGGTTTAAATGAATATAGACTTTAGAGCTGACTTTTGTAGTAAGATTTTTCACTTCTCAATTAAATATTGCTTTTATCACTAACTAAAAGCAATAGCTGAATGCTGACGGCTGAATGCTGACGGCTGAATGCTGACGGCTGAATGCTCACATAAATGAAGTAGATCATTAGTTTTTTTTGATGAGGGCAATAATTTTTTATTTCCAGATAATAGGTAACAGAGAATAGAGAAAATTTCTCATATTAACCTGTAGCACTATAGCAAGAAAATTGGAAATTTTAACTGCATATAATTGAGATAAAATTAAAACTAATTTAATAGCTGAGACTTCAATATTTTAAATTTAGTCTCAGCTTTTTTTACTTTTATAGCAGTTTTCATGAGGAGAGACTACAGTAAAAATTATAGATATGCACCAAGGAGGTGAAAATTGTATAAATAGTTGTATTCTAGATTGATGAAAACTATTTAAAAATCCTTTTATTTAATATTTTGTAGTGATAAAATATCTCCTGATTGATTATTAAAAATTGTTTATACCCACTTTAATTAGCAGTTTGCTTTGCTGTTTCTAACCAACTATCATATTTTTCTTGATTATTTTTTATCCACTCCTGGCCATGACGCAAAATATCTTCTGGTGTATCTTCACCCTCTTTGATGCGCAAACTTTCAGCATTCATATCGACAATTGGAATTTCAACTAACTCAAACCATCTTTTGGCAACTGGATTTGATTCTAAGAATTTTTTATTAGCAACTATACGCTGTTGAAGCAAGGGAAAGCCAAGATTTTTTCCATCTATTGATGTATCTTTTTCACTTAAATTTTCTATAGATGGCGGTAAGGAAGTGAAAGGAACTTCCAGTGAAACTACATCTTCATTTGGTTTTAAAACTGTCGATATCCAATGAGGTTCGTAAGCATAATAAAGAATTGGTTTTCCTTCCTGATAACGAGTCATTGCATCTGCCAAGAGAATTTCATATTGTCCTTGATTATGTTCTACTGTATCTTCTAATTCATAAGCTTTAAGATGATGATTGATAACTAATTCACAAGACCAACCAGGATTACAACCAACTAAATTTGCTTTGCCATCTCCATCGGAATCAAAAAGTTTGGCTATTTCTGGATCTTTTAATTGTTTAATATTAGTAATGTTATATTTATCGGCTGTTTTTTTGTCTATTTCATATCTTTGTATTCCATTAGGAGTTAAAGTTCCAACTTTCTCTAACTTTTCTTCTCCACCAGCATTTTCAAAGAATTCATTGTGTTGTGGTTCATAGTTAACAGCGCTATAGTCCAAGTCTCCGCTAGCAAGAGAAATATAAATTGCTGGATATTCAATTTGTTTTGGTCTTTCGACTTTATAGCCTAGTTTTTCTAAACCTATATTCACTACTTCAGTTTGAAATAATTCTTGTACAAAGGTACTATTAGCACTCCGAATAGTAACTGTTTCAGAATCAGGAACTTGTTGACAGGAAGTAAAAATTATTAATAAGCTGGTGAGGATTGTTCCTAAAATAGTTTTGAGATATTTTTGTTTCATTGTGGTTTGATTAAAAATTTTTTCATTAAATTAATAGTATTTTACTACTCTCAGCACTAAAGATTTATATAAATTTGAGGGGTGCATCTCAATGCGTGAATAAAGCCAAAAAGTTATTGCTTTTAGGGAACAGGGAACAGGGAACAGGGAACAGGAAATATATAGGAAAAAAGTATTTTTGCCAATATGAGATGCACCCAATTTGAGAATAGGTAAGAGGCACTATATTTTGATTCAAATATTAATAAGTAAGCATTCAGCCGTCAGCTATCAGCTATTACTTTTAGTTTAGGATAAAAGCAATATTTAATTGTCTTACTACAAAATTTTCCTTCCTTGTCCTTAAAGTCAGTTGTTAATTTAAACCCACATTCCTTAACAAGAGAGTCTTGTTGCTGTTAACGAAGTTCCTCCGCAGGAGGCTAGCTGACAGCTAATAGCTGTTTGCGCAGCATTCCGCAGGAAATGCTTACATTAATAATTCATTTATAGCAATTTTCCCTCTTGGTTGAGATACAAAAATTTTGTATTTTTAGAAAACACCGGATATGAGAATAAAAATAAAGAGAAAAATACTATATTCATTAATATGATAACCGCGATATCTAAAAATTACTGTAAGCATTCAGCCGTCAGCTATCAGCTATTGCTTTTAGTTTAGGATAAAAGCAATATTTAACTGTCTTACTACAAAAGTTGCCTCCCTTGCCCTTAAAGTTAGTTGTTAATTTAAACACCGTCCTTTAAGGAGAGACTCTTGTTGCTGATAGCTGACAGCTAATAGCTGAATGCTTACCTTTTAGTTTAGGATAAAAGCAATATTTAATTGTCTTACTACAAAAGTTGCCTTCCTTGCCCTTAAAGTCTTTTTTAATTTAAAAACTGTCCCATAAGAGAGACTCTTGTTGCTGAAGTCCGCAGTTCCGATCCAGGAGGCTAACTGACAACTAATAGCTGAATGCTTACGTTGGGAATACTTTAAAGGATTGAAATTTGATAGCTTGATACAGTATCATCTAATCCTAAAGTTACAGCGACAAATTATTATTTATGTCTTTTTCTTTATTTCCTTTATTACTTAAAAAACTAGAAAATTAATTTGTACTTTGTCTTGCTGTTTCTAACCAATTATCATATTTTTGCTGATTATTATTTACCCATTCTTGAGCATGACGCAGAATATCTTCCGGTTTGTCTTCACCCTCTTTTATACGTAAACTTTCAGCATTCATATCAGCAACTGAAATTTCAACTAATTCAAACCATTTTTTAGCAACTGGATTATTTTCTAGGAATTTTTTATTAGCAACAATACGCTGATCGCTTTTAGGAAGACCAAGATTTTTACCATCTACTGATGTACCTTTTTCACTCAGATTTTCCATAGGTTCTGGTAAAGAAGTAAAAGAAACTTCTAACCAAACTACATCTTCTCCTGGTTTTAAAACTGCAGATATCCAGTGAGGATTATAGGCATAATAAATAATAGGTTCGCCTTTTTGATAACGAGTAACAGCATCTGCCAGAAGCACTGTATATTGGCCTCGATTATGTTCTACAGTATCCTGCAGTCCATAGACTTTAAGGTGATGGTCTATGATCAACTCACAAAACCAACCAGGATTACAACCAACTAAATTTGCTTTACCATCTTTATCTGAATCAAAAAGCTTGGCTATTTCTGGATCTTTTAATTGTTCAATGTTAGTAATGTTATATTTATCGGCGGTTTTTTTATCAATTTGATACCCTTGGATGCCATTAGGAGTTAAAATTCCCACTCCCTCTAATTTTTCTTCACCACCAGCATTTTCAAAGAATTTCTTGTGCCCTGGTTGATAGTAAACAACACTATAGTCTAAGTCTCCATTAGCTATGGAAATATAAAGTGCCGGATAATCAATTTCTTTTGGTTTTTCTACTTGATAACCAAGTTTTTCTAGACCTATATTAACTACAGAAGTTTGAAATAACTCTTCTACCCAACCAGTATTGTAAGCACTCCTAATAGTAATAATTTGAGCAGTAGGAACTTGTTGACAGGAAGTAAAAACTATTAACAAGCTGGTAAGGATTGTCCCTAAAATAATTTTGAGGAATTTTGGTTTCATTTTGACCTAAATAAATATGATAATTTTTAGCTTGATTCAGACTGAAAATTTTATGCTTAAGTAAGAATAACTAGGACTTAATTGTTAATTATAGTTATTTTTCCTAGTTACTATCAGCTAAGACCTTAGCTTAAATTAATCCATTCATTTTGTAAATTATCTCTTCTGGCTTTCTATTGTTTTTTTTTGAAATTACGATCTAGGGTTTCTCAAGTTTTGGAGGTACACCTATATTTTTTCTTTTCTAGTTCCCCATTCCCGAAAGAAAAGGAATTGTGTACCTCACAACTTATGAGAACTGCATATATAGCACTACATTCCCTATTCCCTATTCCCTATTCCCTATTCCCTATTCCCTATTCCCTATTCCCTATTCCCTAGCGCTACACGCTATAATTAAAGTTTGCAGTAAAAATTTTCCAATTAAAATCATGGCCAAAAAATTGCAGGTAGTCTTGAATCAAGATGTCAAAAAATTAGGAGTATCGGGAGATGTGGTAGAAGTAGCCCCTGGTTATGCTCGTAACTATTTGATTCCTCAGAAAATTGCTTTTCGTACTACTCCAGGTGTTCTTAAACAAGTAGAACGCCGTAGAGAACAAGAACGACAAAGACAAATAGAATTGAAGCAAGCAGCAGAAGCTCAAAAGATAGCTTTGGAAACAGTTGGTCGCTTTAAAATTGCCAAACAAGTTGGTGAAAATGATGCGATTTTTGGTACCGTTACTGATAGAGAATTAGTGGATTTAATTAAGGAAAATACTGGTCAAGAAATTGATAGACGTGGCGTTACTTTGCCAGAAATTAGCAAAGTTGGATTCTACAAAGCTCAAATTAAACTTCATCCCGAGGTAACTGCTGAAGTAGAGATTCAAGTAGTAGGTAGTTAATTAAAGTCAAAAGTCAAAAGTCAAAAGTTAAAAGTGAAAAAGAAATTATAAGTTATGCAAAAAAATACTCTAGTGCCACACTAAATCTAGATTTTATGACTCAAAAATGCGTAAGTATCTTTTGATCGACAGTCTTTGACTTTTGACTGTAGCTGTCAGTATTTAGCCATTAGCTATTGCTTCTAGTTTGAGATAAAAGCTTTACTAATTGAATCAGAATTTATTTACTATAAAAGCTGGCTTTTAAATCTATATTAATTAAAATCTCCTTATTTTGCTGATAACTGACAGCTGTTTGCACAGCATTCTAAAGGAAATGCTTACTTTTAGATCAACTTTAATATTCAGCAATTTGATTAATTACCGAATAATTAAAGTTAAATTCCTCTCCTTTAAAGAAGAAACAAGCGGTGGAGGGATGGCGAGGAAACCTGCGCCATATCAAATCGACTAATAGAAGAAAAAATTTTCATAATTAGTCAATCCTCTTATTTTCAAGGAGAGGTAATTATTAATTATTCATTATTAATTATTAATTGTTGAAAGATTTTTATACCAGAGTAATTTAAACTTTAATCCCTATTCCTTTTTCAAATAAATGTTGAATAATTGTAGGTAAATCACCGAATAATTAAGGTGGGAAACCTCTCCTTTAAAGGAGAAACAAGAAAAAAATTTCCATTGAGTCAATCCTCTTATTTTCAAAGAGAGGTAATTGTTAATTATTAATTATTAATTATTAATTATTAAAAGATGTCTAGCGATCGCCTACCTCCCCAAAATATTGAAGCGGAAGAAGCTATTTTAGGTGGTATTCTCCTCGATCCAGAAGCTGTTAGTCGAGTAACAGAGTTATTACGCCCAGAGTTTTTTGCCATTGAAGCTCATCAAATTCTTTATAAAGCAATGTGGCAACTTTATAATCAGGGCAAACCTACGGATTTAATGACTGTTACCAGTTGGCTTACTGATAATAATAAATTAGAAAAAATTGGCGGACAAGTAAAAATAGTTCAACTATTAGAACGAACTGTTTCGGCGGTTAATATTGACCAATATGCTGTTTTAGTTATTGATAAATATATCCGCAGAAAATTAATTCAAGCAGGAAATGAAATTTTTGATTTAGGGTTTCAAACAGCTACTGAATTAAAAACTATTCTTGACCAAGCTGAACAAAAAATATTTGCTCTGACTCAGGATAAACCACAACAAGATTTAGTTCCTATTTCTGAGACTTTAATTAATACTTTTCAGGAGATTGAAGATAGAAATGAGGGAATTGCTTTACCTGGTCTTGCTTGTGGTTTTTACGATCTAGATGCAATGACTGGAGGTTTTCAACGTTCGGATTTAATTATTGTAGCTGGTCGTCCATCAATGGGAAAATGTGCTGCTTATGATACTTTAGTTTTGCAAAAAGATGGCAGTTTAATTACTTTGGCAGAAGTTTATCAAAGGCAGGAAATAGAGTTATTAACTTTAGGCAAAAATTGGAAGTTTCAGATTACTAAACCTTCTGCTTTTATTGATGATGGAATTAAGCCAGTTTTTAGAGTAACGACAAAATCAGGAAGATTTGTAGAGACGACAATTACTCATCCTTTTCTAACGGTTGATGGTTGGAAACCTTTGGCAAAATTACAGGTAGGAGAAAAAATAGCTGTACCCCGTCTGTTAGATGTTTTTGGCGATGAAAGTATTCCAGAAAATCAGTTTGCTTCTCTGATTGATTCGGATAATTTCTGTCTTTTTCCTATTGTCTTTAAATTAGAAAAATCACAGTTAGCTTTATTCATTAGATATTTATTTTCCCAGGATGGATGGATAAAAATATGTGAAACTGGGGCAGTATGTTTAGGCTATTCTGTGGAGAGTGAAAAGTTAGTTAGACAAGTACAACATCTTTTGCTCAGATTTGGAATTATTGGTGTTATTGAAAAGGTTTTTAAAGAATTCAGAATTCAGAATTCAGAATTCAGAAGTTGTTTTTGTAATAGGGATTTATGGCATTTGACAATTACTGATGCTTTGTCTCAGAAAAATTTTATTGTAGATATTGGTGGCTTTGATTCTAAAAAATTCGACTTTGACCCTAGCTGGTTAAATTTAACTACAAAAAATAATTTCTGGGATGAATTGGTGAGTCTGATGGAAAATTTTACCGAATCTAAAAGTAGGTCAGTAAATAATAGGAGTTTCAAAGGAAACTCTCCTAAAAATTCTGAGAATTTAACTACTGCTGATACTGTCTCTGGGAAAAATTTTCTGGTAGATATGGGAAGTCTTCCGTCAGAAATTCTTGATTTTGACTCCGATAGATTTGATTTAGATAAACCGGATAATTTCTGGGTTGAGAAATTAGAAAATACAGAGGTTTTCTGGAATAAAGTTCTTGTTGTAATGGAAAAATTTACTGAATCTAAATCAGAAAATTGGAATTTACTCACAAAGAAAAATTCCTTGGTTAAAAATCTCAAAGATTGGGAAATTTTCGTGAATGAAATTGTATGTGTGATGGAAAAGTTTGCTGAATCTAGATGGTTTTCACCACATAGGAAAAATAGCATAAGACAGACGGATAAAATTTTTGGTCATTTAACTACTTCTGAGACTTTATCTGTGAAAAGTTATGTGACAAATATTAGTAGTTCTCCATCAGAAAATTGGGATTTACTCACAAAGAAAAATTCCTTGGTTGAAAATCTCAAAGATTGGGAAATTTTCGTGAATGAAATTGTATGTGTGATGGAAAAGTTTGCTGAATCTAGATGGTTTTCACCACATAGGAAAAATAGCATAAGACAGACGGATAAAATTTTTGGTCATTTAACTACTTCTGAGACTTTCGGTGGGAAAAATTTAGGGGCAGATATGAGAAATTTTCCATCTATAAATCTGGATTTCCCCTCTAGCATATTAAATTTAGTCATACCGGATAGTTTCTGGGTTAAGCAACTAAAAAATACTGAGATTTTCGGGAATGAAATTACTTCTGTAACGGAAAAATTTGTCGCATATAGATGGTTTTCACCACAGAGCAGAAACGGCACAAGACAGACTGATAAAAATTTCAGAAATTTAACGACTTCTGAGACTTTATCTATGAAAAGTGGTGTGGCAAATATTGGCAGTTCTCTATTAGAAGATTTGGATTTCGACTCCGACAGATTTGATTTAGCGGAACCAGAGAATTCCTGGAGCCAACAATTAGAGAATACAGCAATTTTCTGGAATAAATTGGTGAGTCTGATAGAAAATTTTGCCGAATCTAAAAATCAGTCACTCCAGAGTAGAACTGTCAAAGGAAAGTCGGATAAAAACTCTGAAAATTTAACTACTACTGACACTCTCTATAGAAAAAATATTCTGATAGATATGAGAAACCTTCCATCAGAAAATCTAGATTTATACTGTGACAGATTAAACTTAGTCAAACCACAGAATTCCTGCACAGAGCATTTAGAAATTAGGGATATTTTCTGGAATAAATTGGTCTATCTGATAGAAAATTTTGCCGAATCTAAAAATCAGTCGCTCCAGAGTAGGAATGTCAAAGGAAAGTCGGATAAAAACTCTGAAAATTTAACTACTACTGACACTCTCTATAGAAAAAATATTCTGATAGATATGAGAAACCTTCCATCAGAAAATCTAGATTTATACTGTGACAGATTAAACTTAGTCAAACCACAGAATTCCTGCACAGAGCAATTAGAAAGTAGTGATATTTTCTGGAGTGAATTGGTGAGTCTGGTGGAAAAGTTTGCCGAATCTAAAAATCAGTCGCTCCAGAGTAGAAGTGTCAAAAGAAGATCTCCTAAAAATTCTGAGAATTTAACGACTACTGATACTATCTGTGGAAGAAATATTCTGGCAGATATAAGAAATTTTCCATCAGAAAATCAAGATTTTTACTCAGACAGATTAAATTTAGTCAGACCACAGAATTCCTGGAGCGAGCAATTAGAAAGTAGGGATATTTTCTGGAATAAATTGGTTAATCTGATAGAAAAATTTGCCGAATCTAAAAATCAGTCGCTCAAAAGTAGAAGTGTTAAAAGAAAGTCAGATAAAAATGCCGATAGTTTAACTACTACTGATGCTCTCCATAAGAAAAATATTCTGATAGATACGAGAAACCTTCCATCAGAAAATCTGGATTTCCACTCCGACAGATTAAATTTAGTCAGACCACAGAATTCCTGCACAAAGCATTTAGAAAATAGCGATATTTTCTGGGATGAAATTGTTTCAATAGAACCAGTAGGAGAAAAACAAGTATACGATTTGACCATACCAGAAACTCATAATTTTGTAGCTAATGATATTTGCCTTCACAATACTAGCTTTGCTGTAAATATTGGTCATAGTATTGCAGCTAATCTCAAATTACCAGTAGCAATTTTTAGTCTAGAAATGTCTAAGGAACAATTAGTATTAAGACTATTAGCAAGTGAGGCAAGAATTGAAAGTAATAGATTGCGGTCCGGGCGAATTAGTCAGAATGAATGGGAACCTTTAACTTCCGCTATTGGTACTCTTGCTGAAATGCCAATTTTTATTGATGATACTCCTAATATTACTGTTAATGAAATTCGTTCAAAAGTCAGACAATTACAGAGCGAACAAGGTGGAGCTTTAGGATTAATTTTATTAGATTATTTACAGTTAATGGAGGGTAGTAATACTGATAATCGAGTGTTGGAGTTGGCAAGAATTACTAGGAGTTTGAAGGGTTTGGCACGAGAACTTTCGGTGCCGATTATTGCTTTGTCTCAACTTAGCAGAAGTGTGGAGTCTCGAACTAATAAAAGACCAATGATGTCTGACTTAAGAGAGTCTGGTTGTTTGACTGGGGATACTTTAATTTGTTTAGCTGATGGTAAACAAATTCCTATTTCTTGCCTGGTTGGTAAGTCTAATTTTTCTGTTTTGGCGTTGAATGAAAATACTGGAAAATTTGAGTCGGCTATGGTTAGTCGAGTATTTTCTACTGGGGTTAAACCTATACTTCTTCTGCAAACTTCTTCGGGAAAATTGATTAGGGCTACGGCTAATCATCCTTTCTTTTCTATGGGGGGTTGGAAACAGTTAAATACTCTGAATATTGGGGATTCTCTTGCTATTTTGAACCAAAAAATGCTTAAATATTCAATATTGTATTGTGGCCAACTCTTGTCTCAAGTAGATTTTGGGCCAAAAAATGGTGGAAATTTAGGGTCTGTAGTTAAGTGTCGGGAGTGGGAAAAACCTACTCAAATTGATGTTAACTGGGATGAAATTGTAGAAATAAGACCAGATGGTGAGGCAGAGGTTTTTGACTTAACTGTGCCTGGTTTACATAATTTTGTGGCGAATGAGATTGTTGTTCATAACTCTATTGAACAAGATGCGGATTTAGTTATTATGCTTTATCGGGATGAGTATTATTCCCCAGATACTCCAGATCAGGGTATTGCTGAGGTGATTATTACTAAGCATCGGAATGGGCCTACTGGTACGGTTAAGTTATTGTTTGACCCCCAGTTTACTAAGTTTAGAAATTTGGCAATAAGAGGGAACAGGGAACAGGGAACAGGGAACAGATAAATCATTATCAGTTATGAGGAAAGTTAGAGTACAGTAAAAGAATGAAAGATTAGAAAGCGATCGCTTCTTCAGTTACCAGTTATCAGTCTCAGGAATTTTCTGAGGAGCAATACCAGAAATATTTTCATCTTGTGAAGCTCTCACAAAGGTTGTTGTTCCCTGATTAAATGTTTCCATCCATCACTTCTCAGTGGAAAAGCACCAATTTTTTCATTTCCTGAAGCTCATAAAAAATCGCCACGCCAAAGGATTTTCGGTTCCATACCCACAATTTTTGTGATATTATAAATGATATAAGGGGCTGTTCGTATATACGCATGACTTTTTATTCAACTAAATTTCCATGGTCAGAGACAATCGAATATTGAGGAATTATTCCCAGGACTAACCACAAATCTAATCAAAACGCAAATTTTGTGTTTAAATGGTTAGTCCAGCCCACTTTCTTCAAGTAAACGTTATTTTGGTCACAATACGTCGGGATGCGCGGCCAGTTCCGACCTCTATTGTTCGGCATTAAACAGGCAAAGAGATTTGAAAAGCTAGTGTGCCGAACGTAAAAAGCTGAAATAACCGGGCGAGGCCAACTTTACACTTTTTGTAGGAGGGACGCAACAATGTCCAATTCAAGCAATTATGTATTCGTACTTGATGGAAGTAAAAAACCCCTAACACCATGCAAACCAGCCATGGCAAGGTCATTGTTAAAAGCTGGCAAAGCCAAAGTTTTCAAGCGCTATCCATTCACAATAATTCTGAATAAATTAGTAGACGAAGAAAATCAAGGTTTGCAATTAAAAATTGACCCTGGTTCCAAACAAACAGGCTTTGCCTTGGTAACACAAAGTGAAGAAGTTATCTTTGCAATGGTTTTAATCCATCGTGGCCAGCAAATCAAAAATGCTTTGGAGCGACGACGAACTCTTCGCCGAGGTCGTCGTTACCGAAAAACTCGCTACCGTAAGTGTAGATTTTTCAATCGCAAACGAAAAAAAGGATGGCTGCCACCAAGTTTAAGGCATCGGGTTTTGACTGTAGAAACCTGGGTTAATAGACTGTCTAAACTAAGTCCGGTAAGTAGTTTGGCTATTGAATTGGTCAAGTTTGACACCCAGAAAATACAGAACCCAGAAATTTCAGGGGTTGAGTATCAAAAAGGGGAACTGTTTGGTTATGATGTCCGGGAATATCTACTAGAAAAGTGGGGTCGCTCATGTGCTTATTGCGGGGCAACAGATACTCCTTTAGAAATTGAACATATCGTTCCACGATCAAAGGGTGGTAGTAATAGGGTATCTAATTTAGCCATAGCTTGTCATCAATGCAACCAAAATAAGGGCGCTATGGATATTCGGGAATTTCTCGAAAATAAACCGTCTGTACTAACTCGGGTTCTAAAGGTTGCCAAAACGCCGTTAAAAGATGCTGCTGCGGTGAACTCAACTCGCACATCTATTTTTGAAACTTTAAAAGCAAAAGGTTTACCTATGATTACTGGTAGTGGTGCTGGTACTAAATACAACCGTCGTCAATTGAATTTGCCAAAGGAACACTGGATAGATGCTGCTTGTATTGGTGAAGTTGAAAAGTTAACAATACTTACGAATCAACCCCTAGTCGCCACAGCAATGGGACATGGTTGCCGACAAATGGTTCAAATGGATAAATACGGTTTTCCACGAAAAGGTTACAAAGCAAAAAAACCTGTACCAGGTTGGAAAACAGGGGATATTATCAATGTCGTCAAAGGCAAAAATGCTGGGTTAAAAGGAGTCAGGATTAAAACGGTGAGAACCAAAGGCAATTTTGATATCCGAGACGGGGATAAAATTTTGTCTGTATCTCGAAATCATATCCAACCTGTCCATAGACGAGATGGATACAATTACTCGTTTTAAGTATATTTTTTCTAAGAGCAATATAAGAAATATTTTCATCTTGTGAAGCTTCTATAAATAGTTGTTTCTCTCTGATTAAATCTTTCGATTCATCCCTCCTACGTTGAAAACCACAAATCTTTTCATTCTCTGAAGCTCATGAAAAAAATCGCCGCGCCAAAAGATTTTCAGTTCTATCCTCGCAATTTTTATGATATAGTAAGTACTATAAGGTATCTTTCGCCTATGCACATGACTTTTTATTCAACTAGAGATAGTATAGTTTTGAGGGCGATCGCTTTTTCAGTTATCAGCTTTCAAGTTAAATTGTTGATATTTTAAGGATGAAATATTAGAGAGCGATCGCTTTTTCCAGATAGTAGAAAAGTAGAAAATCAGCTAAATAAAACAATATATTCATAGAAATAATTGTGGCTTCCCGATTTTTATGTATGGCTCCTTAGAGTTTAAAATTCTTGAAAGGATTAGTAATTTTACGCTCTATGTTTTTTGCATAAATCCTTGAATAAATCCATAGAATTAAGGAAATAGTTGATATTACTGCCCAAATTAACAAGGAAATTTTCCAAGAGAAATAAAAATAATATACTAATTGCCAATAAAGTAACAATATAATTACAATAAATTTGCATATTCTTAAATTAACTTTAGGATACAAAAACATAGAAATAAAGAATACTACCAAAATTCCTATAAAAGTGTACATTCCACTAATTAAAACAATATTGACTGGAGAATAAATGTCATAGTCATTCATAGAATAGAAAAGTTTTTTTGCATATATAAAACTAATACAAAAAGATATAGTTATTACTATATATCCTGCTATATTTCTGTCTAATTTTGAGAAATAAAATTTTATTAATGTAGGTGAAAAAAGCATCAAAATTATGAATAAAAATAAGAAAAAGAAAAACCTTATACACAATTTTAAAAAAAAGACAACTAAATTGGTATTATCAACAGATTCAATAAAAAAACCAAAGTGAATAACTGTCCCAAATGTTTCCAATAAAATTAACATCCATATAATTTCTCTCCGAAATTTTAAATACAAATTTTCAGTATGATTATATTTAACATTTAGAAAAATATTACGCCAGTCATCCCGAGTTGGAGTGCGGTATTTTATGAGATGATAAAGCAAGGAACATTGTAACTCTATATCCAAAGTTTCAAATAAAGATTGCCATTTTTGACTAAGATTAATTTCAATAAATGCTTGTTTTATCTCATTAACATATTTCTGTTTTAGTTTTGATGTTTCTGATAGTTGCGATAGTTCTAGCAGTTTTAGTTCTAGTTTTAGTTCTAGTTCTTGTTCTAATTCTGATGCAAATACTTCTGCTATTTTTAGATCACTACCGAATTCTTTTTCTTTGAGAAGCTTTTTTAACTGTAAAAAATCTTTTTTATCAAACAATTCTATAGCACACAAAGGAATTACTATTCTTGGATCTATCTTACGTTGAGAAATTTCTTCAGGAGTACATTTATCAGAAATTAACCAAGCTACTTTTGCCATAGCTTCTCTTTCTGATTTCGGAAAATGAACTGCTATCCATTCCCAATCTTTTAAATTAAATTCCTTATCAACTTCTGGCATATTTCCAACTCCTAGAAAACCTAATTATTTAGACTCGTAAATTCTGCAATATTTAAAGCAGCTAACCTCTGAATATTTTCATCAGAATGATAGAGTAAATCATTTAAAGTTTCTCTCGAATAAGGAGTACCAATTTTCACTAAATCTCTCATTGCCATTTCCGAACCTTTCTCAGCTAAACCCTTCAATAAAGAAACTGCAATATCTCCCATATTAATAAGTGCTAGACGAGCATCCACCAAATTAATATCCTCATAATACATAAATAAAATATCCGCCGCTTGTGGCAAATTTGTTTTAGATAAAGCCTTAACAGACGCCTGACGAACTTCCAGAGATTCAGAATAATTCAAAGCATTTTCTAGAAACTCAAAAACAACTTTTCCTCTACCTCTTTCGCGAACATCAGAAGCAACTGCTCCAAAAGCTCTAGCTAAATTTTCATCAGAATTTGCTTCTACCAATTTTTGCTTAAACTCTTCAATAATTCCCTCTGCCAAAATAGGAGAAACTTCTTGAGCATCTGCTAAACATTCAAAAGCTGTCAGAGAATCTTCCTGATAAATAACCTCTATTAAATTTGTACTATTCCCAGCAAAACCACACCAAAGTTTAATTGTTTCTCGCCAACGTTCCGGGTCATTTTTAAACCTTTCTATTAACTCATTTTCTTTATCTCTCAAAGCTGTTGCTGCAAAATATTCTTGCAAAGTTAAATGAGCAAACTGATATTTATCTCCCCTTTCAACTTCCAATAATAATCCACTACGCTCGACAATTTCTTTTAATATTGGTTGAGTATCTGTTTCAGGATTGAGATTCAGATCGGGTAAAACTTTTTGAATTTGTTCCAAGACAATTTGATAATCCAAACTCAAATCATTCTTTTGTTGTTTACTAGCATTATCCTGAGCAAATAAAGCTAAATGTTGTAACACTCTCCGCTTATGAGCGCTCTCTTTATATTGATTAAAATTATTCTGCCATTGATTCAATAAAATATGAGTAGATTCTTGATAAAAATCTGACCGAGACTGAGGTAAAACAAAAGCAGGTTGAGTATAAAGATGAGCAACAATAGTCAACATTAAAGGATTTCTAGCTAACTCCATAATTAACGGTCTATCCCTCAAAGTTTGTATGAGTTGATCGATAGATTTTTCCGGTGGCATTTCAGATTTCCATGCTTCTAAAAAAAGTCGCATTTGTCTGTCGCTAAATTCTTTAATATCTAAAGTTTTCTCCACCGACTCAGCAAAATCATTGCGATAAACTGCTGCCCGACAAGTAATAATTGCTCGACATTTATCGTACTTATCTAATAAATCATTAATAGCTTGTACAACTTGAGAGCGAATCAAACTTTTCACTTCATCTAATCCATCAAATAATAGAAATAATTTTCCTTTTTCCAGACTTTGTTCGACAAAAGAATTAGCTTTAGGAAAATCATCCCTATCTAAAGCTTCTACTAATTTCTGTTTTAAGACTTCCATGTTTAGGGCAGAAATTTCCACTTCATTGAGGCGATATAACTCTAATAAAATCGGCACATATTCATTAGAGGAAGTTTTTAATTTTTCCCTCGCCCAAGAGAGAACAAGATATTTTAATAAAAGAGTTTTTCCAGCTCCAGGTTGCCCTTTAATAGCCAAGCGATTATATTTTTTAATCTCAGAAAAATTAATTGGTTCATTATTAGCTTTTTCCAAGAATTGCAAATCCACATAAATTTCTTGCAGACTTAAAGGACGATTCGGACGAAAAGGAATTTTTAGTTGTTCGTGTTTATTAATTAGACCTTTTTTATAGCGCTTTAGAGAGAAATTCCAAAACAATTCAATACCAGAAATTTGATTGTATAACCAGTTGCCAATAGTCTTAATAAAATCAGTTCCCCAACCTTGTATAGCTTCCTTAAAAAGGAACAGAATAAAAAATGCTATAGCAGCAAACCAAGGCAACCCATAAAAGAAATCATCTTTTATTTTTTTCCAGAAATTACTATCTATTTCATCCTTGACTTTTTCGTATTCTACCTCGTAAATTTCAGTAATTTCTAGTTTAGTTAAACCAACAGAATTTTCACCATAAATTTCAATTATTAATTGACTATCCATTTTCTGCTCATTTTCAACATGACGTTTAGCAGATTCTTTAATTTTTTGAATGATAACTTCCCGACTTTTAATATTAGGTGTAGGTGTTTGAGTATAACTAGGTAATATCCAACTCCAAGACAATACAATAGTTAAAGTTAGTAGAAACAAACTAATCGAAACCAGTCGGTTAAATTTGTGTCGAAAAAGTTGAGTGTAAGATAAATTAGATTTAGGCATATCAAGTTAAAGTTAGAAGTCAGAAGTTAGAATTCATAAATTAAATTCTTACTTTGTTATTTTGATAAAACCAGAAAAAATATTTAACTAATAACTGATTAAAATACAAGGTTTTATACCCAATTATTTTGATAATAGATTTAAAAATTATCATTGTAGAAAATTTGTAGCAAAATGCCTAATATAAAACCAGGTTGAACAGTCGTCATTGCGACGATAGGAAGCAATCTCCACCCACCCCTGAGATTGCTTCCTTCCACTCCGTTCCAGTCGCAATGACTTGAGTGTAGTAATTATCTGAATTTAATATAATATAAGTATTAGTATTCAACTCTTAGTTTTTAGCTTGCCTTCTAGATCGGAACTGTGTTATCAACTAGATTATAATTACTAAAAAAAAGCTGAGAGCTGATAGCTGATAGCTGTTTGCGCAGCAGTCCGCAGGAAATGCTTACTAATCAAACACAGGAGGCCAAAGTTCAATAATAGGTAATTCCCACTCACCAAATAATTCAGGAATAGTCAAAATATCTCCATTTTTTAACTCAATTTCTTCACCATTAGGACGATAAACTATAACTATTTCCTTGTCAGGATCTATCAATATTCCTACTTCCGCTCCCAATTCTAAATACTTCTTTATTTTCTTTTTTAAAGGTTTAATTCTGTCACTTTGAGACTTAATTTCTACTACTAAATCTGGCACCAACTCCCCAAAATAACGAACACTTTTTTTCAAACGTTGGGCACGAACAAAAGAAACATCAGGAACCTTTAAATTAGTATCCGGAAGAATAAAAGCACCACTAGAATCAAACAAACGTCCGAGACGACGTGGATTAACCCAAGCATAAAGAGAAGCTGCTAAACGAATGCCAATTTCACTAGAAATAATATCCGACGGACCCATGACTAATATTTTTCCTTCGTCTAATTCTAATTGATAATCTAAATCTAATTTATCAAGAGTACCTTGCAATATTTCTAAGTCTTTAACTGTAAGATTTGACATATAGTTTTAAGGAATTAAATAACATATAAAAGGGAACAGAGAAAAAGTCTCTATTCCCTACTAAAAATTATAATTGCTGATAGCTGAATGCTGAATTTATCCAGCAATTCTCAATAATTCCACATCAAAAATCAGAGTAGCATTAGGAGGTATAACCCCACCAGCACCACTAGCGCCATACCCTAATTCTGGTGGAATAATAAACTTACGACGTTCACCAACTTTCATACTAGCGACCCCTTCATCCCAACCTTTAATAACTCGACCTACACCAACTGGAAATTGGAAAGGTTGATTGCGATCGCGAGAACTATCAAACTTAGAACCATCCGTTAAAGTTCCAGTATAGTGAACCACAACTGTTTGACCTTTTTGAGGAGTAGCGCCATCTCCTTCTTTCAAGACCACATACTGAAGACCAGATTCAGTAGTAATAGTTTCTTCGTTATTTTCAGTCATAATATTTTCTGCCACTTGTTCTTGAACTTCAGTAGAATTTATAGTACTTTGTGTATTTTGAGAAGCAACTGCCCCTTTTTCCGAACCTGTGATTTGAGCAACAATCAAAACTAAACCACAGAATATTACTACTGCCAGACTAATAATAATTCCTCGCAAAATTAATCCTCCTAATTTAAGTTAAAAGTCAAAAATTCTCAGTTGAAGTTTAAATTATAACCACTATATTTTGCAGCTACACTAACGTCAGTTGTAATTTTTCCAATCTCGTAACTGACTTTATAAACACTCTAAACAACCTCCCATTTTCTCTAATTTGTATTTTTGAAAAAAAAATCAAACAGAAAAAACAGAACGTAACAACTGAAAAGTTAATAACTATAATATTTGATACTAAAATCAATCTTCCATATAATTAAGTCAAAAACCAAAAATTAATATGAAAGTTTAACTTTAACTAAGATTCCAGATATTGTTAAATGACATAGCAGTCGTCAGGGAAGTTAGCACATTCTCACACCTATCAAATTTAATCACTGCTGCAAATCTAAATTCTGAATTCTCAATTCTCAATTCTCAATTCTCAATTCTCAATTCTCAATTCTAACTCACCCCTCTCAAACTTAATCACTGCTGCAAATCTAAATTCTGAATTCTCAATTCTCAATTCTCAATTCTAAATTCTAAATTCATCTAACGCCAATTACGATTTTCTAAATCTCGGATCTGACGCTCCAAACGGTCCAAACGACCCCGGAGTTCGTCCAATTCCGATTGACGAGGAACACCTATATCCTGCATGACATTCCGCATTTGTCGCTGCATCTGAGTTTCCCAGCTTCCTTGCTCTGACCTAAGTTGCTGCATTATATCATCAACAAAAGTTTTAGCTTGGTCTGGGTTGATAGTACCATCTTTAACCCATTGGTTAGTGACTTCCTGTATTTTTTCGGCCACTAGGGAAGTTGTACCAATGCCGATCATTAAAAGTTGTTTAAGTAGATTTTCAGTATTATTCATATTTTTTTCCTATTTCCATATTTTTAGGTATCAAGAAGCAACTAACTTAGAATTAAGCTACAAATTTAAACTGTAGATGAAAAAAGTTGTTGAATTCAATATATCTAGCATAATCAAAATGTCAAATTGTCCTCGTTGTCATCAAAAAATTGATAGTCAGGCGATCGCTTGTCCGTATTGTGGAGTTTCTCTTAAAGCTTTTGGTCATCCAGGAATTCCTATTTATCACACTCAAACAGAAGAATATTTGTGTAATAGCTGTATCTACCATTTTGATGATACCTGTAATTTTCCTAAACGTCCCTATGCTAAAAATTGTACTCTTTATCATGACCAATCTGAACCCCTTGTACCTCCTACTAATTTTAATCATATTAGTTGGTTTGGAATTGTCAAATTTTGGCTTCAAAGAAATACTATCTGGTGGTTATTGTTAAGCTTAGTTCTTATCAGTTTGATAATTTCTTTATAATTAATTTTATTCTGATAATATATCTGGCTCAAAAACTGTTCAAGAATTAATAATTAATAATTAATAATTAATAATGGCCTCTCCTTGAAAAGAAGAGGATTGACTAATCATGAATTTTTTTTCTTGTTTCTCCTTTAAAGAAGAGGCTTTAAACCTTAATTATTCGGTAAATCAAACTAGAAAATTGTACCCAATATATATAGTAATCTTGAATAATTTTTCAGTTATTACTCAATAGATAAAAATATTTCAACCCTGATTCCTGTTACCTAACTCTGGAGTTGAGTTACATCTAAATAATTAACTTTTTTCTGATACTATAGTCATTTAAAATAAGAATGAAACACTTTTTTAGGTGAAACTCTTTCAAAGCCAGAAATCCTTGTCTCAATCTCAAGTGAAATAACTATATATTTAGCTCAAAAACTGTTCAATAATTAATAATTAATAATTAATAAAGACCTCTTCTTGAAAAGAAGAGGATTGACTAATCATGAAAATTTTTTCTTGTTTCTCCTTTAAAGGAGAGGCTTTAAACCTTAATTATTCGGTAAATCAAACTAGAAAATTGTACCCAATATATATAGTAATCTTGAATAATTTTTTAGTTATTATACCAAATTGAAAAAAGAATGTTACAAATAAACTGGCTAGTAAATAACTAATAATCCACCTAAAACCTAAAACCTAGCACCTCGTACCTAAAACCTACCACCTACCACCTACCACCTAACACCTAGAAAATTATTTGTAGCAAACATTTATCACGCTTGGTATTACTCAATAGATAAAAATATTTCAACCCTGATTCCTGTTACCTAACTCTGGAGTTGAGTTACATCTAAATAATTAATTTTTTTCTGATACTATATCTGGGTCAAAAACTGGTATAGCAGTGAAAATCAAGGTTGGAAAATATCCGAAAATATCCAAAGTTTAAAACTCAGACAACGTAATATTTTAACTTTTAACTTTTGAATTCTTCCTTTAACTTTTAACTTTTGACTTTTGACTTTTGAATTCTTCCTTCTTCTAAAGTTGAGTTACATCTAATAAATGACTTTCTTCTGATACTATACTTTGCTCAAATACTGGTAAATCAAACCAGAAAGTTGTACCCACACCTAACTCACTAACTAACTGAACCTTACTATGATGCTTATCCATAATATTCCTCACGATAGACAAACCCAAACCAGTTCCTTCCAAAGTATGAACTCGATTTTCTACTCGGAAAAACCTCTCAAAAATAGCCTCTTGGTCTTCAGGTTCAATGCCACTTCCTGTATCTGAAATTTCAACTCTAACAAACTTTTGACAACTTGGTTCCGAGGGTAAATGTAAATCTATTGGCCGAGGAGGAGGAGGAGAAACTATCCATCCCCCCTCTTCAATTTGTTGAGCTTCAATATTGCAAGCTTCTGAGTCAGATTCTAATATATATGCTCGAATAATTATTTTCCCCCCTGCTTCAGTAAATTTCATAGCATTGCCGACTAAATTAGCAAATACTTGTAACAATAAATCGTAATGACCAACTACAGAAGGCAAGTTAGGTTCTATCTCATAATTTAACTCTATTTCCTTATCTTTAGCATTAAGTTGATAAGTTCTTAAAGTTTGTTCTATAGGTTGAGAAATATCAACAGCATCTAGATGATAAATATGACAAGATTCTAGACGACTCAGGTCTAAAACATCATTAACCAAACGAGTCAAACGATCTGTTTCATGATTAGCAGTTTCCAGAAATTCCCTTCTTTCTATTTCACTTAAATCTTCCCCATATTCGTGCAAAGTTTCGATGAAAGATTTAATATTAAATAGAGGAGTTCTTAACTCGTGAGATACATTACTAATAAACTGACTTTTTGCCTCATTTAACTCTACTTCGCGAGTAATATCCTGCACAGTCATCGCAATTCCTTTCAGACTATCTCGGTACTGAGAATTTAAACCTTTTTCTAATTGATGCTCATAAAGAGTACATTCAATAACTTCAGGACGTTCAGTAGAATTACAAGTCTCATCTACGTCATAAATACAACTTTGACAAAGAGACTCTTTGCCTGGTGCCCTATGTAACAAAACCGTTGTTAATAAAACTCTAATTATACGTTTATTTGGTTCATCCAAAGTGCAGCAATATTCCCCACCTTCTATCTCTCCTCCAGCTATTTGATAAAGCGGTCTACTAATTTCCATTTGTACAGCTGCAGGCAAATAATCAATAACATTTTCACCCACAACATCTTTTCCTTCCCAACTAAAAATTCGCCTAGCAGTAGAATTAACTAACATAAGTTGTAGATTAGCATCCAACAATAAAGCACCATCAGCAATAGTCGAAACCAAAGTCTCTAACTTAGCTTTTTCTGCTCTTAATTCTTCAATATTTTGCTTCTTATAATTTTCTAACTGCTCTGCCATTTCATTAAAGCTAAAAATCAGTTCCCCTAACTCACCTCCAAATGGTAAATCTATCCTTTGCTTAAAATTTCCCTGAGCAATATTTCTCACACCTTCTGATAATTCCTTAATTGGTTTAGTAATAATCAAAGCATTAAATACTGCCCCTAAAATTACCATTGCCCAAATCGAAACAAACACTGCCAAAGTAACATCTCTAGTAAGATTTGAAGAAATAACAGCAGTAGGATTAGGATTAATTCCTATTGCCAAAACTCCTAAATATTTACCATCTTGAATTAAAGGCACAAAAACATCTGTTAATTCTCCATTCGGAGTTAAATGTTGTCGCACCATCGGTAGGACAGACAAATTTCCTGGCTCTACATTGGCCATAAAATCTTCTGGTAGTTGAATGCGACGGCGTAGAGTCAGGGACGTTTTTACCTCTGATTCTGAGAAAGGCAGACCAAGGAAAATTTTTCCTTCCTCATCAGCGTAGAGCATATAACGTACACTAGAGGTGCTGCTGTAGAAAAGTCGAGAAAAACGCGCTACTTCGTTGCGTTTGCCTTCTGCCACTAGGGGAGCGACATTTGCAGCCAATAATAGTCCCAGGTCTCGGCCATAGCGAGTATCATTGAGACGAGCATCCTGTTGAATAGTATTTACCGCCCAGAAAGAAAAACTACTCATTAGCAAAGACACCATGAGGGTGACAACTGCCATGAGTTTGGTCTGGAGGGTAAACTCAGACCACCAGTTAGCGATAATTTCTCCGATTTTTTTTAGGAGGGGAAGCATGGGTTTAAGTCAAAAGTTTAAATAAAGTCAAAAGTCAAAAGTCAAAAGTCAAAAGTTTAAATAAAGTTATAAAGTTAAAGGTCAAAATTTATTAGGCATTTTTGACTATATTATTAATTAGGATAAGTGACATACTCCCACACTAACCTTGCGGTATAGTGTGGGCTTCTCGTTTCGCAGTCCCGGTACCCCGTCGGACAAGCGCGTGCTTTAAGGACGGAATGCCCTACCGCCCTATTTTTGATATTTATTGCTGCATTCACATCACGATCAATCGCAATACCGCAATGCGGACAAGAATGAGTTCGTATGTTTAATTTTTTGGGAACTTTTTTTCCACAGTTTGAGCAATTTTGGCTGGTATTTTTGGGGTTCACTGCTATAGTTTTCACCTCCAGCATTTGCCTCCTGCGGAGGAGCTGCGCTAACGGCTTTGACAGTTAAAATAGTTAGAAATTGTCCCCAGCCAGCATCATTAATTGATTTACTCAAACGAGTCTTTGCTAGCCCTTTAATGTTTAAATTTGCCTCCGGCACGAGGGGAGTAGGGGAGTAGGGGAGAATTTTTTTGCCCAACTATGCGCTCTTTAATGCGCTCCATGCATGAGCATGAAGAGCTGAAAACCATGTACTTTTTCAATACCTAAAAAGGCTAAAACCTTTATCTGGTAATCATTTGATATTTAATCAGCAAACCCTAATTAAAGATAATTTATACCAAGCATGATAAATGTTTGTTACAAATGGTAGGGACGTTGCATGCAACGTCCCTAGGAAAGAAGGAAGAGGGAAGAAGGAAGAAGGGGTAAATATTGAAAAAAAAGGGAAAAAAGATAGAGATAACTATCTCAAATGAACTGGAGCAGCTATTTTTAAGCATATCCGATCAATATCTACATTTTTGTAGCATTCTTTTTTAAGATTGGTACTATACAGTATAAATACTTAGTAAGGCCGGGATCTTTATGCTACTTTTTGTATTACAAATTGAAGTGCAAAATGTGGGATTAACCACTATAATTTACTTCTTACTTCTTACTTCTTACTTCTTAATGCATGACTTCTTACTTCTTACTTCTTACTTCTTACTTCTTACTTCTTAATGCATGACTTATATTTTTATGCTACGTTTTATCGTGCGGAATGTAGGTTTTATCGCTCCTACTATTCGTAACATTCTTTTTTCAAATCGGGAATGGAGGGAAATTTTTTAACTCAAATTTATCGGGATAGTAATGATAAATTCTGTATATTTTTCCTTTTGAGAATGACATTCTAGTTTTCCTTTGTGTTTTTCAACAATAATTTGATAACTAATTGAAAGTCCTAACCCAGTCCCTTTACCAACTGGTTTTGTTGTAAAAAAAGGATCGAATAAATGAGAGAGAACTTCTTCACTAATTCCTCCTCCATTATCAGTAATACAAACTTGTACTAAATTGTCCGATACTCTTTGAGTTTTAATCCAAATACAGCCAGAATTAAATTCAATTTTTCGAGAATTTTGATCATCTTTAATCGCATAAATTGCATTACTAAGAATATTCATAAATACTTGATTAAGTTGTCCAGGATAACAGTCTATCAAAGGTAGTTGACCATATTCTTTAATGATTTTAATCTCTGAATATTCAGATTTAGATTTAGCTTTGAAGTGACTCTGTAAAATCATTAAAGTACTCTCAATTCCTTCATGTACATCAACTTTTTTAATTTCGGCTTCATCACAGCGAGAAAAGATACGCAATGATTTGACAATTTCCTGAATGCGCTCTGTTCCCACTTCCATAGACTTAAGGATTTTTTTGAGGTCTTCTTGAAGAAAATTTAATTCGATCCTTTCAATTTCTGCTTCAATTTCTTGATTGGGATGAGGATAATAATCTTGATAGAGTTGAACTAAATTTAGCAAATCTTGAATATAATCTTTTGCATAAACAATATTTCCATGAATAAAGTTAACCGGATTATTAATTTCATGGGCAACTCCGGCAAGCATTTGACCCAAACTAGACATTTTTTCACTTTGAATCATCTGAGCTTGAGTTAGCTGAAGTTCTTTTAATGTTAGCTGAAGTTCTTGTTTTTGTTCTCTTAATCTAGCTTCTGATTCTTGTAGTAAGTTTTCCGCTTGTTTACGTTCTTTAATTTCTAAAAGTAGTTTTTCTTGAGTATTATTTAACTCGTGTAAAGTGCGATTTTTTTTGTGAAGTTGTTCTTCAAGTTCGTCGGTTTGAATAATTACTTGACCCGCTAATGGACGCAATAGTAAAACCATACCACCTGCTCCTAGAAAACTTAAAATAATAATTAGAATTGCAATGGTAATAAGCTGACGATGAACAGAAGCATACAATTCCTGACGATCGATGTTAATAATAAGTCCCCAATCCACCTTTGAGAGGGGTTCAAAGGCAATTATTTGTCCATAAGTCCAAAATTTAGGTTTGATAAATTTAAGTCCTGATTCTTGAAGAACTACTGTTTTTTCCAGCGCTCTCAAAATTGGTTCTGATAAAGTTTTAGTTTTATTTCTGGACGATAAAAATAATTTTACTTGTTGGCTTTGAAAGGTTCCTAAAAAAATTTCTCCTGTTTGACCTAGTCCTGTATAATCTGTGATTATTTTTTCTAAATCCTCCGTTTTAAATAAAATTAAATCTGTTCCCTGTTGTTGTTGATTAGAGTTAAAAATTGCTTGACTAACAATTATATAAGATTGATTATTGAGGCGAATTGGATTGCTAATGTGAGAATTTTGAGAGTTATGAGTGGAAAAATTCCAAAATTTTTGAGGGATAGGTAAACCAAGTTGAACTATCAATTGATTATTTTTATCGAAGCGACTAATACCTACTACATCTTCGCTCTGATTTAAAGCATCCCTCAGATAGGGTGTAATTCTAGAAACACCAGAAGCACGATTATTTGGATTGCGGTTATAAGCTTCTAATTCTAGTCTTGCTTGGGTACGACTAGCAATTTGTTTTGCAATACCTTTGGCTTTTGAAAGAAATTCTTCTACTGCTAAAGTTCGAGTTCTTAAAGCTGATTGTAAATTGCTTTCTTCGTTTCTTTTAAGCTGCTTATAAAGAGGAAATATACTGACTATTGCAACCAGAACACTAATAGCAAATATTCCTGCTGCAGAATAAAATATTAAAAGTTTTTGTAATTCTTTAGAATTGATAGATGATTTATTCATAAGTGATTTATTTTACAAATTAGGTGAGTTTTATCATATAGCAATTCCCAAGAAGCGTTAGGTACTCATATTCGTTGGTTTTAACTGGAGTTTAGACTAAATTGTAGGGTCTTCAAATAATTTACTCAGAAGGAAGGAAAACTTGAAACTCAGAACCCAAGATTAATATACGCTTTGGGTGTCTAATAATTGATTTGGATTATTTGTCTTTTTTGGTGAGTTTAGGTTAGGGCTGAGTTATTCGCTCCTCTTCCAAAAGTCTTGCGTTGGCGGAGCCTAGCGGCAGCTATATCGCTTAATTAACCTATAGCACAGGCCCTGGAAAACTGACTTAAAAGTAACTACAATGCTAATCTACAAGGGGTTTCAGTTAATTTAGCTAATTAAGGAATTAACCTCAATTTATTTGCAATCTGCTGTAACTGATTTAACTTGCATTGTTTGCGGTTAATATTAACAGTATTGATGAGTAAATTATCAGATAAAAATTAACATCATACCTCTGTTACTTGTATAAAAAAAAGACAGCTTATTGACATACTCCCGACGCTCCCCTACGGGAGAGCGCGGGATTCTTCAGTCAGAGAGGCCCTGACCGCAGTTTTAACAGAAGTGATGCCCTCCTTCTGTGTTGATAGCAATCCAACCCACCTCCATCCCCTCCCGGGAGGGGAGCTAGAGGGGTGGGTGAGTTATAATCACGGTCTAATTCTTGACCACAATTACTACAAGAATGCCAGCGCTCAGATAAGCTTTTAGAAACTTTTCTCAAGCACTCCCAACAATATTGAGACGTACCTTTTGGGTCTACGCATGATAACTCGTTTACCCAGTTTCCAAGCCACATACTCTAAAACTTGGATGAATTGACCAAAAGCTACATCTTGTAAAGACTTATTCAGTCGTGACTTTGCAGATTGGCCGTTTGGTAAGAACTGACCATTGTCAGCTAATTTCGCTTTGCAACGTCGAAGTAAATTTGAGAGCTGCAAATCTTCGCGCGAAAATCACACTAATATCTGAAAACAGATGGTAAGCCAGTTTGAATTGCCAGTCCAGTCGTTGTCTAGCTATAAGTTGGTGCAGTTTTGCTATTTTACGTTTGAGAATTTTCCAAGATTTTGAATGTTTCTGTTTCTTAGCCAATCTCACCTGAAGTTTAGATAATCTATGTTCACAGAGCCTAAAAAACTTAGGGACTTCTATAAACTCACCGTCGCTAGTCACAGCATAGTGCAACAACCCTAAATCAATACATGCATGAGTTATCTTCGGTGGGTTGAATTTCTGCAACCTCATAAGGCACAGTCTTATCTTCTATGGTGAAGCTAATGTACAATCCGTCTGCCTCACGAATTACTGTACCTGTCTTGACCTTGAACCCTACTGGTATTGGGCGATTGTCAACAAAGGGGACTAAACCAATCTTTGGTAAATTTATACAAAAACGACCGTTGGCATTTTTGGTATGGGTTGGTATTTGATAACTGAGGGTAACTGAATGAATTATAGTAATGCTTTCCTTTGAATTTCGGCCTCCCACTGGTTTTACCGTTTTTGTCAGGTAAGGCACAAGTTATCTATAGTAGTTTGTACACGCTGAATAACATCCTGCAAAACCTGGGAGTGGATAGACTGATACTCAGGGAATAGTTTTTTTGTTTGTGCCAGGTCTGCTAACTGTACTGTTTCCCCAGCTACATAACCATTTATGATATTAGGATGCTTATCACCTTTTTTCGTTACTGGATTGCCATCACTATCTTTCTTTCTGCCCCATACGTGTTTGTATTCTAAATTCGGGGATATGCATGATAAATTCGGTCTACTGGTACTACTGAAACATTTAGATCACAGGCATTTACTGGTGTGCGCGTTGATTCAAACCAATTCAACCGTTCGGCTAAACGGTAATTGTACTGCTTCCTAGCCATTTCTAACCAGTTAGATATAATCACCCCTTGTCTTTTATGTGGTTTTAACTTGTACTTGTATTTCAGTAGCATTGTAGTATCGACCTTTATTCTACATTGGCTATTATATCAAAAATCAAGACTAGCTACACACATCGGTTCCCGGCTTTCCCATACGACGCTCCCCGCCGGGGGAGTTAAAAAAATTGACTAATTGACTAAATTATATCTCCTAAGGTAAGCATTCAGCCATCAGCTATCAGCTATCAGCTATCAGCTATTGCTTTTAGTTTAGGAGAAAAGCAATATTTAACTGTCTTACTACAAAAGTTGCCTCCCTTGCCCTTAAAGTCAGTTGTTAATTTAAACACCTCCTTTAAGGAGAGAGTCTTGTTGCTGATGGCTGACTGCTAATAGCTGAATGCTTACCTCCTAAGAAATAAACTATGGTATTTTTCAGCTGAGTGAGGTACAATTTTTCTCGTGATACCATTTCATTTTAAATATTTTACAAACAGTTTCATACCTCAATATATGAAATATAGAAATAATTGTTTGAAATTATTGTTAGTAAAAGTCTTCAGCCTGTACAATCTTACTTTTAAGGGGATAAAAAAAGAAAATTATCCACTTCTTGCCTCCCTATTCCAAGAAGTACTTATAACACAGTTCCTATCTCAACAGGCTAACTGAATTGACTTCCGTGAAATGGTTTATTTGCTGTTACCTAAACTTTGTACCTCACCAGCATTAGAATAGAATTGCTATACAGTTAATTGCTAAGTAACTAAAAAAGCAAGTAATTCTATATATCTACAAGCTTAATCGACAACTATTGCACTTGACTACCGTGAACTCTCGGATCAGCTTGACTTGCTTTAATTGGTGCTACTGATGTTTCAAATTTAGACCCTTGACCAACAGTACCATCGTATGGTAAGAAATTCCCAGCAATTAAAGCTTCTATATTTGCTGTCATCACAGATTTTGGTATTTCTCCGATAGTCTGGCCAACTTCAGAACCCTCTCGATCCAAATATACAAAGTGGGGAATACCATCTACTCGATATTTAACCAACTCTGGTAACCACTTGCTATTATCCACATTCAACATCACAAAGTTGGCATTTTCAGTATACTGTTGTTTAATTTCCTCCAATTCAGGAGCCATAGCTTGACAAGTAGTACACCAATTAGCATAAAATTCAACTAGACTTGGCTTACCATTTGTCAAGGCCACATTCAGAGGTGTTGCAGCTTCAGCCATTTCACTTAAAGAAACCGAAGCAGTCTCCGTTCGTAATCCTATAAAAATGGTGACCGATAAAGCGATCGCTACCAACGCAACAATGAAATTTCTCAGGCGCGTTGTAAAAGGGGAAGTATTTGTAGGGTCAGATGGGTTTACGCTCATTGTCAAAAAATTAAAGAATTATTACCTAAATAACACGGGAGCATGAAAGCCATAGTCTTTTAAGCAATGGATCAAAGGCGACTCGTCGGATTTTAATCTGATGTATTTTATTTGACCGAAAAGCCACGTTGAAGGCCCCCGTGTTTGAACCTATGCTTTATAAAGATCTTTCTTAACATAAAACTTGACAAAAGATAGAAGTTATGTGCTAGCAATTCAATGGGTATTTCGCGAGAGTAAACGTATTTAATTAGGGCTTGCTGATTAATTCTCAAAGTATTGATAAATAAAGGTATTAGCCTTTTTGGGGTTTAAAAAAGTGCCAGCTTTTCGGTGCAAAAAGCTCATGCATGCTAGTATTTTGGGCTGACTATGGTAGAAAAATCAAGGGACAATTCTTACTTCTACCTCCTCTATATTCCCATTTCTCCTGTCTCCTGTCTCCTGTCTCCTGTCTCCTACCCTTACTAAAAGACTTTTGAGCGCAAACCCTAATTAGAGGCTTTTTTCTCCCCATCTCCCCACCCCCCCATCTACAGGGTTTCAGAAGTTCCTTATAAGGTATAGCTGTTTGAACCGGGGGGATGAAAACAAGGCAGATGAAATAAAATATTTCATATATTGAATTGATTTAATTAAAACTTTTGCAAGAGGTCTATAGTGAATCAGAAATAAAAGCATCAAAAATTACCAAGAAAAAAAGATTTATAGCGGTTTTCACATAGATAGATAGACTACAGCAATTCAAGCATTTTTCTACTGCCTACTCCCTACTCCCTAAGCAAAAAGAATTTTGTAGTTTACTTAAATGAAAAACGCTGTGATTTTGACTTTTACAAACAGTCTAATACCAAGGGTGATAAATGTTTGTTACAAATGGTAGGGAGGTTGCATGCAACTTCCCTACGAAAGAAGGAAAAGGGAAGAAGGAAGAAGGGGTAAATATTGAAAAAAAGGGAACAATGATAGAAATAACTATCTAAAATGAACTGGAGCAGCTATTTTTAAGCAGATCTGATCGATATCTACCTTTTCGTAGCATTCTTTTTTTAAATTGGTATAACTATTTTAATTAGGGCTTGCTGATTAAATATAGAAGCATTGAATGATATTGGTTTTAGGGTTTTGAGGTATCAGGCATGTGCTAACTTTTAGGCTACTGAGGTTCAAAAATTGAGCATTTTTGGCTCTATGATGATAGAAAAATCACTTTTACTCTTTTTGTGGCCAACTCCTCTGTAAATCCTATCTCTCTTAACTCCTAACTACTCCCTACTCCCTTTTTCCCCTCCAGGGAGGGGGAGGGGCGAGGAGTGGGTTCCTACTCCCTACCTCCACAAAAAGACTTTTGAGCGCAAACCCTAATTAGGAGAAAGAACCATGAAAAAACGAGTAACTCTAACATTTCCACAACGTTCAATTCATATGCCAATTACCTATAGGTTGGCAAAAGATTTTAATGTTGCTGCTAATATTATTCGTGCTCAAGTAGCACCAAATCAAGTTGGTAAATTAGTGCTGGAATTATCGGGAGATATTGATGAATTAGATGCTGCTATCGAATGGATGAGACTAAAAAATATAGATGTATGTTTGGCTAGTAGGGAAATTTTAATTGATGAAGATAGCTGTATAGACTGTGGTTTATGTACTGGTGTTTGCCCTACAGAAGCTTTGACTTTACAACCTGATACCTTTCGTCTCAATTTTATTAGGTCTCGTTGTATCGTATGCGAACAATGTATTCCTACCTGTCCAGTGCAAGCCATCTCTACTAACTTATAAATTTAATGTGAAACTAATACCTTTACTTTCTTTAATCCTACTTTTAATTAGTTACAGTATCTTAGGCTGGAGATTAGCTAATACCCAAGCTTCTCAGTTATTATATCTAACTGTTATAGCTGCTATTTTTTTATTAGATATTATTTTAACTGTTCCTCTACCTAATTTTAAACGAATAATTGAACCCTGGTTTCAATCTGATATTACGACCTTTATTTCTGTGATTTTTTGTGCTTTCTTATTTGTAGTTTTCATTAGGTGGATTACTATTTCTGTTGATGCTTTAGTGTTAATATCTGCGGGAATATTGGTCAGACTTGATACTCAATTTTGTGGCTTTAAAACTTGGCAGTCTTTCGTAATTTTACTAATTATTTCTGAAGCAAGTTTAGGGCTAGGAATTTTACTTTATAGACTTAAATTATAGCATAACCAATTAAACTCGAAAGACCTTATACCAAATTGATAAATGTTTGCTACAAATAGCTAGGGTATTTCTTTGGAGTCAGGAGGACCGAGTCAGGAGGACCGAGTCAGGAGTCGTATGGGAATGGCTTTATTTTTATCTCAACGTTGGTTGAAGACCCACGCTCTCCCGAGGGGAAGCGTTGTATGGGAAAACCAATCAATTTTGTGGTTTTGCCAATTAGTGTGTTAGTATTAAACAAGGCTGCTGGGCTAGCAGTGTCAGTCTGTAGAGCGACCGTAAGACCAGAAAGAAGTTCGGCCTTCGAGGCAGGTGCGTTAGAAGCAGAAAATCCTAGTCCGCGAGGTTTAGGAATCCCGCGTTGTCGCGCCATACGCAACGTCGGGGAGAAGTCAAGATGAAAGTTTAAGAAATTGTCACAGATATAACAATCAATAATAGTTGATTTCTGAGATAATACATAGAATAGCGTTTAACTGTCCTTGATCCCTACCTGATATATGGTGGGAGTTTTTTTATCAGGAAAGGCAGAGGACAGAAGGCCCTTAGACAGAAGGGAATTCTGACTCCTGATATCTGCCCGTGACCGAAGGGAACAAGGGTATAACACCCCATCCAATTGTTCCTTCTGTCCTTTGCCCTCAGCAGAGCTGCCTTTGTTTATTGACATACTCCCGACGTTGCCCTTACGGGACGACGCGGGATTCTTCAGCCTGGGAAACCCTGACCGCTGTTTTGACAGAGGTGATGTCCTCCCCCTGTGTTGATAATAATCCGATTTTTGGCGTTGCACAGTGACGAATGATTAGGAGAATTGAGGAATTTGTTAGAGTCGATAGGAGCGTTTCCACTCCTACCTCTCCTTCAGAACCGTGCGTGAGACTTTCACCTCACACGGCTCCTCAATAACTCCATCCTTGTTATGGTTACGTTCAGACCTTTTCATTTCGGCTCTTGTGGAGGGAGCCATCTGATGCAGTCTTAGTGTCATGGCAGTGTTTGTGTAAAAGTTGTAAGTTATCGTAGGTGTCTTTTCCACCTAGATTTTTAGGCACTATATGGTCAACTTCTACAATGTCTGTATCTGTGAAATACAGACCACAGTGGGGACATTTTCCCTTTTGCCGTTTCATTAATTTGGCTACCCTTGTGGGTGTTTCAGGATATTCCCCTTTACGCTTGCACCAATATTTCCAGTCACCATTGTACGGACTAACTTCTCCCTTGACTTTGATATGTCTAATAATGGGAGTTTCTGAATGTGTTCTTAGAGTTAGACCATCTTCGGTGCTGAAACACCAATTTTGGTCTCCTGCCGTTCTCCAGTATTTGTCCTTATTGATGCTACCTTTTCCCCGACCTTTTGCCCACGCTCTTAGTTTTTGATACACAAGGTAATCTAATCTTGAAAATGTTTCCTTGCTAACTACGGTCGAGTAATAGTTTGACCACCCGCGTAAATTGGGTTCAGCTTGCTTATGAGGGCAGCTTGTGGGGCAGTCTTATGGGTGTCTATTACTTCCCCGATTTTATTTAGATGAGCCTTGATGCACTTTTTGGAGGGGGTGATTAGTGTATTAAAACCTAGAATTTCTTTGTGCGGATTCTTTGCACTTCTGTAGTTTCCTACTTTGTACTGTTGTATGTGGAATCCTAGAAACTCAAACCCAGTTTCCTTCTCGTGTGTTCTGAGAGTATGGGTTAATCTTGTTTTTTCCGGTTTTAATTCCAATCCCATGTCACTTAGCCACTCTTCAATTATTTGTTGGCAGGATTTAATCACACCTAAGTCCTCATGAATTATCACAAAGTCATCGGCGTAACGGATTAGGTTCATTTTATCCTGGTTTGCTTTTTTGCCACCTTTAAGGGTTCTTGCAAATTCCTTAATCCGTTCTTCCATACCATGTAAGGCAATGTTTGCCAATAGAGGTGAAATTGTTCCTCCCTGTGGTGTACCCTTATTAGTAGGGAAGAAATTATCTCCCTGGTCAATGTATCCTGCTTTTAACCATTGTTTTAGAATCCGGTTAAGGATGGGGTATGTATTGACCTTCTTAAGCAGAGCTTGGTGGTTGATACGGTCGAAACATTTTGATATATCCGCGTCAAGCACATATTTGGCTTTGTACCGGATACTATTAAATATGGCTCCGATACCATCGTGGCATGAGCGTCCTGGTCTAAAACCATAACTGTTTGGCTCGAATTTGGCCTCCCATTCTGGTTCTAACGCTTGTTTTACTAGCGTCTGCAAGGCACGGTCATAAATTGTCGGTATTCCTAGGGGTCTTTTCTCGTCACTGTTTGGTTTTGGAATCATTACCCTCCGTGTCGGGCGTACTTTCCCAGTAATTCTCAAGTTGTTTGCTAGGTTCATACGGGCTTTTGGGGACAATGATTTGACACCATCCACTCCTGCCGTCTTTTTCCCTTGGTTATCCTGAGTAACCTTCCTTACCGCAAGTAATCTTGCTGACCATGACCTAATCAACGTTTTTTGAAGCTTGCGTACTGCTTTAACATCACCACGTTTACTCGCTCGAAATATTCTATGCATGCAACTTAAAGACTCGTATCTCAGCTTTGCGCCAATTTACGTCCTTCCATTCCATCATCAGGTTTTCCTGTGCTTTAGCCTTATTCATTGCTACTTAATCAATTTCTTTGAAGTTACCGTGAGTCTGTCAGCAGATCCAATCCATTACGGATCGGCGTTGGCTTCTGACTCTATCCCTCTCCCGAAATCATACGGTTAGCACCTACTAGGTTATCGACCTGCCCTAGAGATTTTTGGGAGTTAATTCGTTCCGATTACCTA
>NZ_JAAHHG010000010.1 GCF_010692555.1 Okeania sp. SIO3B5
TAAAAAAGTTTTGATAAGCTTGGTTTAAATCATTTAAAGATTGCTGCAATGGTATGTTAGAAACCTCTGACAACCATTCTCTTTCTTCAGTCTTTTTAGACTGAGTAATAAAAAGCTTTTGTAGTTCAGAATTAGTAGATTTCTTTTCTCCTGATTTATACCTCTGTTGGCAGTAAGCTAGACTATCATTCACTCGCCACACGGACACAGCCAAATAGCTTGGCGCTCTCGGTATTTTTGTCCCGGGGTTGGATATATACGGTACTTAAATCTAGCTTTCATAACTTGACTTCCAAACTAACATATATGTTAACATATTTATTGAAAAAAATCAACCTGTAAAAAGTCGCCCGCTTATGGGCGAGGCTTGAGACCCATTTTTTCAGTCAGCTGAAAGCGAAGCTCCTTTGTAAGAGGAAATTGCTACAACGTAGATTAAAGTTAAAGACATCCAGTTCAGCAAATCGACATAAACTTAACCAAAAGATAGCAAGACTTCATCAAAAAATCTCAGACACCCGAAAAGACTTTCACTTTAAATTAGCTCATCATTTATGCGACCAAGCAGGAATGATATTTGTGGAAGACCTAGACTTGAGAACCTGGGCCAAAGGAATGTTGGGTAAACATACCTTTAGATGCAGGGTTCGGTCAGTTTTTCAATATCTTGGCTTGGGTATGCAGGAAATGAGGGGTATATTTTGGCAAGGTAGACTATAGATATACCAGTCAAATTTGTCCGAATTGTGGAACCCATACAGGTAAAAAAGACCTGTCTGAGCGCGAACATAAATGTCCTGAATGTCACTACGAAATGAACCGGGATGTAGCAGCAGCAAAAGTAATTTGTCATCGAGGTGTAACTGCGGCCCTTGCAGATCGTAGAGCAAATTGACTGTGTAGGCGTACTGTCGGGGGTTGTTTTCAACCTAGATAAGTGCCACTCAAGCAGTAACCCTAAATCGTGAGGTTTGCGAATCTCCCGTTATAATCTTTGATTTAACAGGAGAGAATGTCAAATTTGTGGATATATCCTTAAATAAGTAGTAGCAAAATTTCTAGTATATTTATGAAAGTTAATCTACATTCAGTTCTTAACGATACCAATATTGACGCCACTAAATCTTCATCTCAACGTCAACTGGCCATATCTATTTCGGCTCTAGCTGATGAGCTAGAAAGAAATGTACCATTAAACCTATGTTTGATTTTAGACCATAGTGGTTCTATGGAAGGAAGGCCACTGGAAACTGTAAAACAAGCAGCAGGACAGCTTGTAGATAAATTGAAGGAGGGCGATCGCCTTTCAGTTGTGTCTTTTGACCATAGAGCTAAAGTGATTGTTTCTAATCAAGTTATTAATGACCCTGCTAGTATTAAGCGTGAGATTAACAAATTAAGGTCCTCTGGTGGTACAGCTATTGATGAGGGTTTGAAGTTAGGAATAGAGGAGTTAGATAAAGGTCAAAAAGACGCTATTTCCCAGGCTTTTATATTAACTGATGGGGAAAATGAACATGGAGATAATGACCGTTGTTTGAAGTTGGCAAAGTTGGCCACTGATTATAGTATGACTCTAAATTCCCTGGGATTTGGTGATGATTGGAATCAAGATGTTCTAGAAAAAATAGCTGATGCGGGTGGGGGGACTCTTGCTTATATTCAACGTCCAGAACAGGCAATAGAGGAATTTGGTAGACTGTTTAACAGGATTCAGTCTGTGGGACTTACTAATTCTTATTTGCGACTATCTTTGATGCCTAGAGTTAGATTAGCAGAACTTAAACCTATTGCACAAGTAGCTCCAGATACTATTGAATTGCCCGTACAAAAAGAGAACGACCGCTTTATGGTCAGATTGGGAGATTTAATGAAAGATGTGGAAAGGGTAGTTCTAATTAATCTTTATATTGGGAAATTACCTGAAGGAAAACAGGCGATCGCCCAATTACAAATTCGTTATGATGACCCTGCTCAAAGTAAGGAAGATTTACTTTCTGAACCGATATTAGTTGAAGCTAATGTTATGCAAAAATATCAGCCTCAAATTAATTCTGAAGTACAAAATCATATTTTAGCTCTAGCAAAATATAGGCAAACTCAAATAGCTGAAACAAAATTGCAGCAAGGCGATCGTTCTGGTGCTGCTACGATGTTACAAACGGCTGCTAAAACAGCATTACAAATGGGAGATACAGGGGCAGCAACTGTTTTACAAACAAGCGCTACTCGTTTACAAGATGGAGAAGAACTTTCTGAAGCAGATAGGAAAAAAACTAGAATTGTTTCTAAAACAATTTTAAAGTAATTTAAATTAAAGAATACTTTTTTATTAGTTTAGCCAGGTAATTTTTTCCTGGCTAATACTTTAATATAATGTCCAGTTGAACAGTTATAACTTACATTCCGCACTTCAATTTGTATCATTAAAAGTAGTATATAACCCACATTCCGCACTTCAATTTGTAACATAGAAATTAGTATAAAATCCGTAGCCAACTTAAGTATTTATACTATTTGATCACTATAATTTATAGCAATGTGCGCTGGCATATTTACAAATTTCAGGAACTGTCCAATAGCTAAAAGTTTTATATTATCAGCTTTTTATCCCCACTACTGCCTATTGCCTATTGCCAGATGAGCTGCGCGCAGCGCTATATTTCTTACTTTTGACTTTTGACTTTTGACTTTTGACTTTCATTTTTCTACTACATTTTGTCGTGCGGAATGTGGGTTTCAAGAGCGTATTTGTGTAGTACTTAACATAAAACTTGACAAAAATATCATTTGATGTATTAGGGGGTGAAAGCTCCTAGTGTCGTTGCGATCGCAACGACAAAAAACAACTTTTAGGAGTACACAAGTTAGTCAATTTGTCAAAGCTTGTAAAACCAACAAAATGCTCGTAAGCTTGTGATAATAGGCATTATCCACTAAGGAAAAAATTCATCAATATTTAAAACTCTCAATCCTATTTTAAGTTCAGTTTGACTACTCCCCGGACTGAAGTCACGGGGATTCTAAGCAGATACTACGCAACACCGATAAATCCGTGTTGCTCCGTTTCTTCGAGCGCTGACCAAAGATACACTCTTTGGGGACAATTTCATTGTGCCCCTACACAGTTGGCTTAAGTAGGGGCGATTCGCGAATAGCCCCTACAGCTTTGCGGCTTACTTTTGTGATTATATTTGCCGCTCCATTACAGTCTGCATTAATACACCAATTATTACCTGTTCTATACAAGCCACGCTTTATTCTTTTCGGTGATGGTTTCCAATCATCGGGTTTCTCACCATAAATAGGTAGATTGTCACCATCTAAAAATGAAGCAACACTTGTATAACTCTCTTGGTGTTTCTATAAATATTATTCCATATTCAGAGCATAATTGAGCTATTCTTTCTTTGAGTCTAGCTGTAGGAATTGGTACAAATTCTGAATTACTTTTTTTTCCTAATTTTATTTGATTTTTCTGGCCTTTATTCCAACCAAAAACAATTGTACCGAGCTGATTTTTTAAACAATTATTAATTACTATTCTAGCCGCTTTATTAATACCCAAATCGAATTTGGCGGTTACGCTTTTCTGTAATGGCAGCTAGTTTATTTGACCAAACACGGGGACCTTAAACGTGGCCTTTCGGTCAAATAAAGTACATCGGATTTTAATCCTTACATATTTTATTTTACCGAAAAGCAACATTGAAGCTCCCTGTGCTTGAACCGGGACATGAAAACAAGGGAATCGTTGAGACTAGACAACTTTAGTTGTCCTCTGTTACTATGATCAACAATAACTTTCCCAACGCCCGTTTCAAATGTACTCTTGTCAGCAAGTTTTAGTTGCTCAAAATCCTGAGTTAATTGCTATTTTAACATTCTTATGTGAACAGTCTCACAAGCTAACGAACATAGGAATATATTATGGTCGGCAATTATTTTTTAAGTCTCACAAAACTCTGGGCAAGTTTGACTTGGAAAAAGCCTATAAACACAACTATCATTACAAAGTTTTATATTCTCAAGCAGCACAACAAATATTGAGAACTGTAGCTGAATCATTTCGCTCTTATTATGGTCTTATTATTGCCTATAGTTCAGGAAAAATCTCAGACAGACCAAGGATTCCTAAGTACAGAAAAAAAGAGGGAATGGCTACAGTTAGTTACCCCAAGCAAGCATTAAAACTTAAAGATAATCAAATTAGAGTACCACTAGGGAATACCTGTAAACGCTGGTTTGGAGTAGATAACTTTTTAATTCCAATGCCTAGTATAAGAGCATTTTCTACGCTCAAAGAACTGAGAATATTACCGAGAAACAGATGTTTTACCCAAGAATTTGTCTATGAAAAAGAAATAGTAGTTAAACCTCAATTAAATCAAGAAAATGTATTAGGAATTGACCATGGTTTAAATAATTGGTTGACCTGTGTATCTAATGTAGGTACTAGCTTAATTGTAGATGGTAAACACCCACCCCTTTGGTTCCCCTCCCGGGAGGGGATAGGGGTGGGTTGGTACAACAAACAAGTATCAACTATTAAAGAAAATCAACCTTTGGGATTTTGGTCAAATAAACTAGCTGCCATTACAGAAAAGCGTAACCGCCAAATCCCTGACGGTATTAATAAAGCAGCCAGAATAGTAATTAATCATTGTTTAAAAAAATCTATTGGTACAATTGTATTTGGTTGGAATAAAGGTCAGAAAAATCAAATAGAATTAGGAAAGAAAAGTAATTCAGAATTTGTACCAATTCTCACAGCTAGACTGAAAGAAAGAATAGCTCATTTATGCTCTGAATATGGAATAATCTTTATAGAAACAGAAGAAAGCTATACAAGTATTGCTTCATTTTTAGATGGTGACTGTCTACATAATTATGGTGAGAAACCCAATGATTGTAAACCTAAGTCCTTCAGACAAGCTTTCCTAGGTCATGCTACGCAAACGCTTTTCATGTCGCGCAGCGAAACAGGAAAAAGAATAAAGCGTGGTTTGTATAGAAGTAGTAATAATTGGTTAATTAATGCAGACTGTAATGAAGCTGCAAATATCATCACAAAAGTAAGCAGAAAGCTAGGGTTAAACTTAAGCCGACTGTGTAGGGGCACCGCGGAAATTGTCCCCAGAGAGTGTATTTCAGCTAAGAACAGACGGAGCAACATGGATTTACGCTGTTGCGTAGTATCTGCTTAGAATCCCCTCGGCAACAGCTGCGGGGAGTAGTAAATACTTGGTATAGTTCGCGAATATGAGACAGTTGATTGCTATTTTAAAACTTATTTGATAGAGAATTTTTCATAGTAGAAAATATACATACAGAAAAATTTATACAGTATTTTCCAAGAAGTGTGAAGTGGATTGCACTTTTCCAGATTTCCTGTTCCATACAACCTCAAATTTTGTAATTCATCCAAACTAAAAATACTAAACTCTATTCTTGTGTTTACTCCTATATAACTATTATTTACGAAATTCTAATCAAACCGTTAGAATAATAATTTCAAATTTTAATTCACTTAATTTTCTACAATTAATTTATATACATGAAATACTAACAACTTTTCTATTTCCTGTCCTCAAAAACCCCAGATATATCTAGGGCTTGCTGATTAATTATCAAAGTATTGACTGCTATTGGATTGAGCGTTTTTCGGTTGAAAAAATTACCAGTTTTTCGGTGGAAAAAGCTGCATAAAGCTAGTATTCTGGGATGATTATGACAGAAAAATTGAGAATTTTTCCGACTACCTCCTCTAAATTCCCCGCCCCTCCTGTCTCCTGTCTCCTACCCCTACTAAAAAACTTATTCAGCAAACCCTATCTACTTAATAAAACAGCCAATTGCTGTAAGTTTTTAATCTAAAAGTAAAAATAGTTTTACAACAAGTATGAATTGGTTTTTTTTACAAAGTAAACAATGGTTTCAAAACTTATCTAGAGCATTAACAACTCCACTGTTTTATATTGGAGATAATCATCTTTCTATCAGCGCTATTGTCAGACTAATTCTATTAGCTGTAGCAGTCTTAATTATTGCTCGTACTATTGGAGAAGGAATTAAGAGATTATTACTAACTCGTATGGGTTTAGACCGAGGTAATCGAGAAGCGATCGCCTCAGTTATTATCTATATACTCGCCACTTTAGGGATTTTAATTGTTTTACAAAGAGCTGGTATAGATCTGAGAACTATTACAGTTTTAGCAGGAGTTTTAGGTATTGGAATTGGCTTTGGATTACAAAATCTTGCTAGTAACTTTATTAGTGGTTTAACACTTTTATTTGAACAACCTATTAAGGTAGGAGATTTTATTGAAGTAGATAATTTATTAGGAACAGTAGAAAATATTTCTATTAGGTCTACAATTGTGCGTACTCTTGACGGCATATTTGTAATTGTACCTAATATAAAATTTGTAGAAAATAATATTATTAACTGGAGTTATAAAGATCCTAGAAGTCGTCTTCATATGCCAGTTGGAGTTGCTTATGGTAGCGATCCACTGTTAGTAACGGAAGCATTATTAGCTGCTGCTCGGGCAGAAACGAGTGTATTAAACCGTCCTTCTCCTAAAGTATGGTTTAAAGGTTTTGGTGATAGTTCTTTAGATTTTGAGTTATTAGTTTGGATTGATCATCCTCAAGATATCGATATAATTCAAAGTTCTTTGAATTTTTTAATTGAGCATGAATTGACTCAGCAGGATATAGTTATTCCCTTTCCTCAGAGAGATTTATGGTTAAAAAATCCACAAGATTTGAGTACCTTACTTAACAATAGTATTGTTACTAATACTAGGGAAAGTAAAGTGTTTTCCCAAAATGGTGTTTCTTCTGAGCAAAAACAGAGTAGTATTCAACCTAAAACTAAAAAGTCAGCATTAAAATCACCAAATAATTGGACTTTGCGAGACTTACTCAGAAGAGTTACTTATTTTGAAAGTCTTACTGATTTAAAACTCAGAAAATTAATAGAATATGGTTATAGACAGTTATTTCCTGAAGGGCAAATTATATTTAGAGAAAATGATGTTGGAGATTCTTTTTACATTATTCTTTCTGGTGCTATTGAGGTGATTTCTGAAAAAACTGGTAAATATATTGCGACTCTTCACGAAGGAGAATTTTTTGGTGAAATGTCTTTATTATTGGGTTCTCCTCGTACAGCTACAGTAAAAACTATTGAAGATTCAATTTTATTTGTAATAGAACAACATGATTTACAAAGATTATTAGAAGAATCTCCTAGTTTAGCTACTGATATTTCTCGAAAGCTTTCTGAACGCCAACAGGCATTACAAGAATTAGGATTACTCGATCTTAGTTCTTCAGAAAATACTCCTTTTACCAAGATTAGAAATCGGATTCAAACTCTTTTTGGTATTTAAATAGGGCTTGCTGATTAAATATCGCGGGCATTGACTGATATTGGTTGTAGCATTTTTTGGTCTAAAAAAGTGCGCCTGTTTTCGGTGGAAAGAGCTGCAAAAAGCTAGTATTTTGGGACGATTATGGCAGACAAATCAAGAAACCATTATAAACGACTACCTCCTCTATAACTCCCCCTAAACTCCTTACTCTTAACTACTCCCTACTCCCTACTCCCTTCCTTCACTAACAGACTTTTGAGCGCATCCTGTCAAGGATTTTAATTGCCCTTATTATTCGTAACATTATGGTCTACTATAATAAATACTATATCTAATACTATTGGAGAAAAGAATATAGTACTCCTCAAAGTAGTTGTACAAAAAATATTTGAGAGTTAAGGAACGCTTAACTAAAGAAAAGTGATATTGAAATCTAGGATTTATAGCAGTTTCTATTAGGAGCAAGTAGTTATAATCAATATTTTATGATGTGTGATAAATAGGGCTTGCTGATTAAATATCAAAGTGTTTACTGGCAAAGGTTTCAGCCTTTGTAGGTACTAAGGGAGTACCTGTTTTTAGGTAATTCCAGTTCAATTTAGGAGCATATTTTGGGCATTTCGAGGGGTAGAAAACCAAGGGAAGATTCTTCTGGCTACCTCTTCTCGGAATCTCATTCCTCCTGGATTCACCGATTCTGTTTGCGGAGAATGACAAACGGAAATTCTGGCTCCTCCTCTGAAAAAAAGACTTTTGAGCGCAAACCCTAAATATTTATCAAATTTATATGATATGAAATTTCCACTCTATCCTCAAAAATAAATAAAGTTATAAAATACCATCTATTCCTGCTTGTGCTTCCTGGCGTAATCTAGAAGCAATTCTAAATAGTTCCTGGCCTGTATGTAAATAAGAATCATCATAATTTAGAGTAAATAATTCTAAATCTTCTATTCCATCACTAACTTGGTTTAAGCAATAATATAAATGAGCTGCTACTCCTGCAAAATTAGATGGATTTGGCTGAGAACTAAATAAATTATGAGCTTTTTTAAGCAAGCGCCGACAAGTTTCTAAATAATCTTGAAATGATTCCATTAGTTGGTCGTCAAACGGATCGGCAGCTAAATAATCAATTTCCTTTTTTAGAGGTTTTAATATTTGAATTATAATTTTATTAACTGGTTTATAAACCTGATTTAACCATTTTTGTAGATGTTCATCTGCATTATTTCGTCTTTTATTTTGCTGCTGATAATTTTGCTTCGTATTTGTATATTTCCAATCGTGTTGATTAAATTCTCGATCGTAAGATTTTCTTCGTTGGGGATCGCCCAATACTTCATAAGCTTCATTAATGCTAATAATACGTTCACGATCTGCTGTTTCGGTATTAACATCTGGATGAAATAACTTAACTAAACGACGATAAGCTTGTTTAATTTGTCCCTGAGTTGCTGTGGGATTAACATTCAAAGTTTTGTAATAGTCACCAGTTACCATAGAACTATTTGTACTCAATATTTACAATGGAATATAAAAATTTATATCCCCATTACTTATTCTATTCATTGTTACCAAGAATTTGCCAATGAAATAAGCAAACCTTTCAATTTTTAATAGTAGATTAAATATTTTAGATTCTAGATAGCAATAGTGAGTAGAAAATTATATCAGGTATTTTAATTTCCCATAAATATGAATTTTGCTAAATTTTGAACTGGGCTTAAATTTGACTTTCCGTAAGGTGGAGACTAATTATATTTTCTCCGCCGCAATACTTAGTCTTTGCAGAGCTTTAAATAATCTCAAATTAGTCAGGTACTTACCGAAAAGCGACGTTGAAAGCCCCCCGTGTTTTAACCGGATGAAAACAAGCGAGTCGTTTAGACTAGACAACTTTAGTTGTCCTATGGTATTTTCTGGATATACAAATGTTTAGACAAAAGTAAGCAGCAAAGCATGGTTTAGACTTAAGCTGACTGTGTAGGGGGACAATTTCATTGTGTCCAAAGAATATATCTTTGGTCAGCGCTCGAAGAAACGAAGCAACAAGGATTTATCCTGTTGCGTAGTATCAACTTAGAATCCCCTAGGCAAAAGCTGCGGGGAGTAGTCAAACATTGATTCTTATAAAATATCCTTATCCTTATCAAAATGCGTAAGTCCCACACTAAATATATCTAGTGCAGGATGGCATAAATAACTAACCAGTTACAAAATCCTAAAAGCCTTACCAATCAATAACTTTTTAATTTTTAATTTTGACTTCTGCGTAGCGGCACTAGCTGACTGCTGTAGCTAGAGTTTGTTCTGGCTCCTGAAAAAGTGGAGTACTTAAATAACGCTCCCCAAAACTAGGCTGAATCATTACTATTAATTTACCTTGATTTTCTGGTCGCTGACCTACCTTTATTGCTGCACAAAGAGCTGCTCCTGTAGAAATACCAGATAAAATACCTTCCTCTTTAGCTATACGACGACCATAACTAATTGCTTCACTATCAGCAACCTGAACTACTTCATCTATGATATCCACATTCAGTACCGATGGGACAAAACCTGCTCCTATTCCCTGAACTTTATGAGGTCCAGGTTGTCCACCAGATAAGACTGGACTATTTGAAGGCTCCACAGCGATCGCTTGAAAATCAGACTTTCGTTGCTTAATAATCTCTGCAATGCCTGTAAGAGTTCCACCAGTACCAACACCTGCCACCAAAATATCTACTTGGCCATTTGTATCTTCCCATATTTCTAATGCCGTAGTCTGGCGATGAATTTGTGGATTAGCTTGGTTATCGAACTGTTGTAACATATATGCGTTAGGCGTTGATTCAAGTATCTCCTGCGCTTTTGTGATACAACCCTTCATACCTTCACTACCTGGGGTCAAAACCAGTTCCGCTCCGTAGGCACGCAACATAGAGCGACGCTCTAAACTCATGGTTTCTGGCATTGTTAAAATTAACTTATAACCCCTAGCTGCAGCTACCATTGCCAGAGCAATGCCTGTATTTCCAGATGTTGGTTCAACTAATACTGTTTGACCTGGCGTAATCAATCCCTCACGCTCTGCTGTATTAATCATATTAACACCGATGCGGTCTTTGACAGAGGCAGCAGGGTTCATCCCTTCTAACTTTACTACTATTCTGGCTACACAACCTTCTGCTTGAGGAATACGATTCAATTGTACTAAAGGTGTGCGGCCGACTAATTCAGTAATATTATGAGCAATACGCATGATATATTTATCCTTAATAAATGGTAAATGGTATACTCAGGTCTACTTACTAACTTGATAGAAAATAATTTTTTATGTAGATTTCAAAGCTATTTTCAGCTAAAAGTAAAGTATCATTGCTTGCTCTAAAAATACTTTCTACTTTTTTTAAGAATTTCACATTATTAGCAAAAGTCTAAAATAAATTTATATTAAAAAGCGTTTCCGGAAGAAATACTCCGCAAACAGATACCTAATTCTATGGCACTACCTTTTTAGCCTGATAGCTATTTAAGTTATTTTCTATATTCTTAATAAGGATACCTAATACTAGCTATGATTGCTTGAGTTTCTAGATATCTTATGTACTGAATCTTACAGATTTATATATTTTTTCTTTTTCTTTATGTTCTTCTGAGCGTATTTCTGAGTGTATTATTTAATTAAAATTATTGAGTCAATATTTTATATATTCAAAAATCTTAAAATAATCTATAGTATTTATCGTAATTAAAAAAAAACTCAAGATAATTTGAAAAGGCTTAATTTTTCATTTTAACTCTCAGAACATTTAAGCGTTTTTAGCAAAAACCCAGTCACTGGGATATGTTCCTCTTTGCCTCAAAAAGAATTAGCTTGAGTTATTATTGAAGCATTTGCGAGGCATAGTAGCAGCTACATCACTCAAATCACTTAAGATGATGTCTTTGGTTATTCAGCAAATCCTCATTATTATCTATCAAGATAACTTGATAATTCAAGTATCGTTAGGGTGGAATAGCCACCGCTCAACTAAACTTACTCAAACTTACTCAAAGGTCTGAAAGTCTAGTCATTCGTAGTGGATCAACCACTACAGGGTTAAACGGCAAACCCTTTATTCCCTGGTCAAAGACATCAGGAATTACTTTTTTAATTATATTAAATGACCCATTTACATCTGCATTTAATAATTTCTTTTCCCTGGTTTTATACAACCCTCTTGTTACTCTTTTTCCACTAAATTTCGGTTTTTTATCTCCATATTTTGGTAAATCATCTCCATCTAAACAGCTCGATTGAGATGTATAAGATTCTTCGGTAATTATTACTTTTATTCCTCTTAGTTGGGCTTTATACGTTAACATCTCTATTAACCTATAGTGAGGGATGTTTACAAATTGTTGATTGTTCTTTTTCCCTAATTTTATTTCTTGTTTCCAAGTCTGATTCTGCCCAATGATTAAGGTTCCTATTTCATGGTTTACACACCAATCTATTACTCTTTTACTTGCTGTATGCAGATAGTTTTCTACTCGACTATTTCTTTTGTGAGTTAATTTTTTTAACCGATGAGAATTACTTTGATTGTGGTTGGTTTTTAGTTGGGATTGTAAATAAGAGCGTTGTTTATTATAAAAGGTGTTAATTGCTTTTAATGGTCTGCCTTTAATCAATAGAGGTGAAGTTCCTGTTTGATTTGTAGTTACAGCTATTAAGTTATTTACTCCTAAATCTACTCCTGCTATTTGTTGATTATTTGTTATTTCCTCCTGTTTTTCATAGACTATTTCTATTATGTAACAGCTACTTTTGGGGATAATTCTGGTTTCTATTATTTCTGTCTGTGAAGTGGGTATTTTTATTTCACTCATCGACAGATGACAAATTCCTTTTTTTAATGCTTTTTTATAAATTGATTCATCTGGATAAGGAAGAATATTTCGGCCTTTTGTCTTATGTTTATATTTGGGGATTTTTGGTTTCCCTAAAAATTTATTTGGCTGTTTTTGCCACTCTCTTAAGGCTGCAAAATAACTACTCCAAGCTGAATCTAGTCTCCTGATTATCTGTTTACTTACTTTGGTAGGTAAAGCTTGATAATCGTCGCTTTTAGATACCTTGTGATACAGTTGATTAAAATTTAATTTCTTTTTGTTTTCAAAGAAGTATTGACGATAATAATAGTTGGCTAAATTGAACAGATTTTTTGACAAAAAAGCCTTCTGGTCAATTTCGGACCACAAATCATGGGATTTGGTAATAACATGACGTTCAACTAGCTTCATATCTTAATTGTAGCTGATAGTGACTCAATGGATAGACGACTGAACAAACTTACTCATTTTAGTTTGATAGCTATAGTAATGAGTAAGTTTGATGAACTTTAGAGAAGTTTTGGCTTTCTGTCTTTACCCCTAATAACTTCAACTAACCACTAGAACTGGAATGTAGTTCTGATAGTACCGATAATTAATTCATCATTATCATCATCTTGGTTAGCATTTGTAATTACAGTCACACCAGGAGTAATCGAGATATTATCTGTAACTTGATATTTGTAGAATGCTTCTATGTGCCATGACATATCTTGTCGTAATCCCGATGCCAACCCATTAGGAACATCTAGTTCATTCATATAGGGTTCACGACCTACAACAATACCACCTAAACTACCTTCCTTAAACAGATCGGGGAAAGCAATATTTGCTCCATAACTCCATTGTTCAAAATCACCTAAACCAATGAGTTTCCCATCAAGATACATACCAAAGCCATTAATAGTTACCCAATCAGCTGCTCGCCAGGACATTTGTACACCATAAGCATTAGTCGAAACCGGTTGAGCAATATTAACTGAACCTGGTCGGCGGTCATTAAGTTCAGCATTTAAACCAAAGATAGTATTAGCAGCACCAGTTCCCACAAAGCCACTGTTTAAACTGCCATTATCACCTAGACCTGTAGCCGCACCATCATCATATCCAAAATTTCCTGGTCCAAAATAGCCTTTGTTGTAGGTAAGTCCAATTTGGAAATTTTTGATCGGAGTAAAGGTTAGTTGTGCTAGTGCAGCATAATCTCCATTAAACAGACCTTTTCCTTCGCGAGGATCTTCACCTTCCGCTGCTAAATAACCAAAAGATAGAGAAAATGGACTATAACTACAAGCATATTGGTCTTTGCAACCAAAATCATACTCAATACCAAGTCCTTTACCTCCCCCTAAACGATATATTGGACTCCTTTGACCAAAAGCGCTTAAGGAGCCACTTCCTCCATCATAATCTTCCATGTAAGGGTTGAGAGTAGGAACAAAGTCGTACCAACTTACTTTATTAGCAGCTATTGTTACTCTAATATTATCCCTGACTGGGAACTTATAGAAAAGTTTATCTAGCTCAACCGTTTCATCTGCGTCCTTAAGAATATTAAAGGTTTGCTGTCCCTCAGCCTCAGCTATCTTCTGGTTAAATGCTTGAGCATTACCTGCTTGTAACCTTGTAAATAATAAGTCCTCACCAGAAAAGCTAGTGTTGAAATCTAAACGTACCCTGTATTGAAATACCGTTTGGTCTTCGTCTTGTGTATTATCGTTAAAGGTTCCGTATTGCCCTTGGTCCTCAAAGTTATCAACAAGGGCAAAAATTACCTCACCTCTAAGTTTGGTAGTTGTCGAAAATTGATTGGCCTCTAATTCCGCAGCACGAGCTTCTAGAGCATCAACACGACCCCGTAAAATAGCTAATTCAGCAGAAAATTCTTCTTGTAATCTTTGTAGAATTGCCAAGTCTTCTCTACTTACTGTATCTGCTATGGCCGCCTGTAATAGTTCTGTAATTCTATCTAAGCAAGCATTAACACCAGCAGCAAATTCAAAACGGGTCAAAGCACGGTTGCCCCTATAAGTACCATCTGGATATCCAACAATACATCCATAACGCTCAACTAAGGATTGTAGTGCTTGAAATGCCCAGTCTGTAGGTTGAACATCAGAAAGTTGAGATACAGAAGTAACTTGACCTTTTGTTTTTCTTCTTCCTCTATTAAGATTACGAAGACTTGGTTGACGAAGGTTACGACCTTCTCTTCCGTAGCGGTTTATTTGTCGTATGGTAGTTGCTGGCGCATTAGCAACAGAATTAGCTGAATTTGTTCCAGGGACTTGAGCTAATAGTTCAATTTCCTGTGTTTCTATACTTGTATCTTGGGATTGAGCAACCAGATTTGCTGATTGACTTTCAGTAGCTACAGCGGCTGAGGATGCAACAAGGGTTGCTCCTAAGACTGCTGGACTAAATAATAGACAATTCCAGAATTTTTTTGACATTTTCCCTCTCATCCTCACACCAATTAAAGAAAGACTGTGTGATGTTCTCCTACATCAAATCAAATATTATGATCTAGGCATCCCTTCCTCACGGATAGGGTTTTCTGTTTCACAGGGAGTGTAACCACTTAACCCTCAGCAGACAGAGACGATAAGACCGACCGCCTTTTTGTACTAAACAATTCTGTACTCCGGAAAGTTCCCTCAAGAGTTGTACCTTTTCACGGGTTGAGGGCGAACTTCAACAATTGAACCCCATACTCGCTATTTGTTTTCATGGTTCTCTCAGGTGCGTATTACCGCTACTCCTGATATAATCAGAACACAAAAAAAGCACACAATGCAAGCTCTAAGCGGACGCTACGCGGTTTATTTGTTGGTCTGCAATTCCCCTTCAGTTAAAATTTGTATAATGGGAGACCCCTTGCCGACATCAAAGTTGGTGCTACTATAACATAAAATTTTTCGATGAATGGGACGTCGATCCTCATTCATTTACCGCCAATTAATTTCACACCAAATTGAAAATTATGGTGTGAGGCTTCTCGACGGTTTAGCTAAGCTGAGGATTATTAAACCACCAGCTTAACTACATAAATATATTAGTAGGTAGTTGAGAGAAAGGTTATCACAATTTTTTTTTATCAACAACCTCTATACAGAATTTTTTTATTCTGTTAACTATGGCCTAATTAATTTGAAATTTCTGTATTTATAATTATTAAGTGCAAATTTTGACTTTTTTGAGTTTACCCAAAAATTCAGGTATAAAGCCTCTCCATTCATGCAGAAAAAAGCGGTCAAGAGATGGCGGAGCGTGGAGCGACTCCGATCAGAGCAGGTCCCCTCGCCATATCCATAAGACCAAGAGAAGAAAAAAATCCTTTGATCCAATCCTCTGGATTTATCAGAAGAGGTAATTCTAAATTTTAAATTCTAAATTCTAAATTCTTGAATTTATTTGCTGTGCCCTAGTATGGAGAAGACTTCTCGTTGTTCAAATAGTTCCAAGAAGTTGCTATTAATTTTATTCTTGGCTGCTTCATGACGCATAATTTTGAGAGCAGCTTCTACAGGCAAACCTTGTTTGTAGGGGCGATCGCCTGCTGTCAAAGCATCATATATATCTGCAATCACCATAATCTGGGCTTGAATAGGAATATCTTTTTGCTTTAGTCCCCTTGGATAACCACTACCGTCCAATTTTTCATGATGTCCATAAGCAATTTCTGGAATTTGCTGTAAGTTACTTGTCCACGGAATCCGCTTCAGAAATTCGTAAGAATGAGTTACATGAGATTCTATAGCTTTTCTTTCTTCAACAGTCAAGTTACCTCGAGGAACTGCAAGTTGAGCCATTTCCTCTGGTGTAATTAATGACTTGATTTTACCATCTATGTCTTTGTAGGTGTAAAGCAATACTTGCTTCAGTTGTTTCAGTGGTTCTTCTGCTGTTATTGTTGGCTCGTTAGCGGTTAATACTATTTGCCAATAGTTATGAAGTTTAGCTATGGCTGTTTCTAGTTCTAAATCCAGATTTTCAATTTTTTGGCATAGAGGACAATTGTCTTGAGTATGTTGTTGAGATATGTCAGATAAATGTCCGAGTAACTGTTTGTACTTGGTTTGAGCGTACTCCATCTCCAAGGTACGTTGAGCAACAGAAAATCTTTGCTCGATCAGCTCTAATTGTTCTTCATAAAGTTTTTTACGTTTTGTTAATATTGCCTCTGGGACTCCAATTTTACCGAAATCATGTAGCAAAGCAGCATACCGAACTTCTTTAATTTGCCTGTCGTCAAAGGAGATACCCCATAAAGGCCCGCTAGTAATAGTATTAACTTCTTGACACAAGCTCACTGTTAATTTTGCTACTCGCTCTGAATGACCTGATGTACATAGGTCTCTAGCTTCTATTGCTTGAACTGATGCTTTGACAAAACCTTCAAATAGATTTTCAATATTTTCTTGTAAATGATTTCTTTCTATTGATATGGCTGCTTGAGAGGCAAGAGAACTTACTATTCGTTCTTCCCATGGAGAGTATGGCTGAATGAATTCTTGAAAATTCTTCGCTGTTAATACTGCACTTGAGTTAATCTTGCGATTAATTAATTGGAGTACTCCAATTATTTCTTGAGACCTATTTTGCATAGGTAAAACTAACACAGAACAGGTGCGATAACCAGTATTTTTGTCGAAGTTTTTGTCAAATTTATAAGGTACACTTAAAGGTAAATTATATGCATCTGATAAGTTTAAACTTTCACCTGTAAGGGCAACATATCCTGCCAAGCTTTTCGGTGTCATATTGACAGCTAGTTCTTGGAAAGAAAAGTTTGGCAACGAATCGTTTTGCGCTACCTTGAATAATAACCTAGATGGTTGATTTCCTTTTTTTTCTACTAGATAGACGCTACCTGCATCACTACAAGTTATCTCCCGACTTTTGGATAAAATTAAATTTAAAAGATCACCCAAATCGTAAGTATCTGAAAGGGCAGCACCAATATCTAGTAGCTGCTCTATCAATAATTCTGTGCCCTCGCTAGCGGACTCTTGCATCCACTTGAGAATATTTAGTTGGAACATAATTTCGGGCTATTAACTAGCCTTTATCCTGAACAAACTTAATTAGTGACATACTCCCACACTAAGCTGACGCTATAGTTTGGGCTTCTCGTTTCCCAGTCCCGGTACCCCGTCGGACTCCACGAGCTTTAAGGACGGAATGCCCTACCGCCCTATTTTTTATATTTATCGCGGCATTTAAGTCGCGGTCTATTACTATGCCGCAGTAAGGGCAAGAATGAGTTCGTATGTTTAATTCTTTATCGACTTTTTTCCCACAATTTGAGCAGTCTTGGCTGGTATTTTTGGGGTTTACTCCTATTCCTATGGTTTTCTGTCCAGCATTTCCGGCTTTGACAGTTAAAATAGTTAGAAATTTGCCCCATCCAGCATCATTAATTGATTTACTCAAACGAGTCTTTGCTAGCCCTTTAATGTTTAAGTTTTCATGGGCGATAACTTCAGCTTTTAATAACAATTCATTGGCTGTTTTAAAGTGGAAATCTTTACGTTTATCGGCAACTTTTTTATGTTGTTTAGCTACAGCTTTAACAGCTTTTAACCATCTTTTGCTGCCTTTCTTTTTACGATATAAACGTTTCTGTAGAGTCTTTAATCTCTGCTGAGATTTTCGATAGTATTGAGGGATGGGGACAAGCTCTCCTTCACTTGTTACTAAGAATTCTTTCAACCCCATATCAATTCCCAGAGTATTTTTTAATGTAGGTTTAACTTTACTTGTTAAAGCTGGAACTGATTTATCTTCTAGGGATAAAGTTACATAATAACCATCTGCTTTACGACTAATCGTCACTGTTTTAATTATAAAACCTTCTGGTATTGGACGATGCTGAATTAACTTTACCTTGCCTATTTTGGGCAAATTAATTTGATTTTCTTCAATGCAGTCAAGTTTTATTTGAGGATAAGTAAAACTGCGATAACATCCAATTCCATTAAACCTTGGTTTTCCTAATTTCTGTTTATTTTTTTCTGCTTTAAACCATCTATCAAAGGCAAGTTTTACCTGTTTTCTGCAATCCTGTAACACCTTAGAATGAATTAGCTTGTAGGAAGGAAACTTGTCTTTGGTATTGACCAAATCTCGCTTTTGAGAATAATAATTTGGATTATCTCTTAGTTGAGGAATTGGCATCACCAAGGGGCAAGCGTTAACCGGACAGCGATTTTCTTCCCACCACGAAAACCGCTCACCTAACCGATAATTGTACTGCCGACGCAACAAGTCCAGCCATAGTTCTATGGTAGACACTTGTTCTTTATTAGGCTTTAATTTGTACTGATAAGCCGTCCGCATTACTATCAACATCACTTCGATAATTGTTATGATAACATCAACTTTTGAGTCTGGAGCAAAAAGCAATATTTGTAAATTAATGGGGTGAGTACGCCCCATTAATTTACCAACGATTCATCTCGCGCCAAATCAGAGATTATGGCGCGAGGCTTCTCGACGATTTAGCTAAACTAACTTAAATTGTATCCGCTTAATAAGTGGGGACAAACTACCAGTTTATAAAGGATTGTAGATCATTTGAAGCTTGTCATTTTCCAAATTACCGCTCAACTATACTTACTCAAACTTACTAGCAAGTCTTAAAGTTTAGTCATTCGTAATTGGTCAAGCACTACAGGGTTAAACAGCAAACCCTTTATTCCAAAAAAATATCAGGAATTACTTTTCTAATAATATTAAATGCTCTATTCACATCAGCATTTAATAACTTATTATTTCCTGTTTTATACAATTTTCTTGCTATTCTTTTTCCTTTAAATATCGGTTTTGAATCACCATATTTTGGTAATTCATCTCTATCTAAAGAACTTGATTGTGATGTATAGGATTCTTCTGTAATTATTACTTTTATCCCTTTTAACTGAGCTTTACATCTTAACATCTCTATTAATCTATAATAAGGTATATTCACAAACTGTTGATTATTTTTTTTCCTAGATTAATAGATTATTTCCAATGCCTCATTATGTCCAATTATTAAGGTTCCTATTTGATGTACCTCATACCAACCTATTACTCTTTTACTAGCTGTATGTAGATAATTTTCTACTCTACAGTTTCGTTTATGAGTTAGAACATTTAACAAATGCAATTAGTTTTGGTAATTTTTTGTTTTCAGTTAGGATTGTATCAGGGAGCGTTGTTTATTATAAAAGGTGTTAATTGCTTTTAATGGTCTGCCATTTATCATGATTAAGTGCTACACCTGTTTGATTTCTAGTTACAGCCATTAAGTTATTAATTCCTAGGGTCTGTCATCAATTAGAACTATAAGCTTTGTGAGTCAAGGTTTTTAGCGTCTGGAGTCTTTCCAGGCCAAAAGTTCAAAACTCTTACTACGTAGTACTTTCAGATTTAATTGATGACACGCCCTAAGTCTATTCCTGCTACCTTTTGATTCTCTGTTATTTTCTCCTCTTTTTTATAGAGTATTTCAATGAAGTAACAGCTATTTTTTGGTACTATTCTCACTTCTATGATTGACTTTTGTGATGTGGGAATTTTTAACTCACTCATGGATAAGTGACATATTCCTTTTTTGAGAGGTTTTTTGTAAATTGATTCGTGAGAATAGAGTGACATACTCCCACGCCAACCTTAAGGTATAGCGTGGGCTTCTCGTTTCTGCTGTCCCGGTACCCCGTCGGACAAGCGCGTGCTTTAAAAACGGAATGCCCTACCGCCCTATTTTTAATATTTATTGCTGCATTTCCTACGGAATGCTGCGCAAACAAATCGCGGTCAATAATAACACAGCAATTGGCACAAGAATGAGTTATTTCTGGTAATTTTTTGGGGACTTTTTCACCACAATTTGAACAATTTTGGCTCTGTTTTTGAGGATTCACAACTATAGTCTTCACTTCCAGCATTTGCCTCCTAGATCGGAGCTGCGCTAACAGCTTTGACAATTAAAATAGTTAGAAATTGTCCCCATCCAGTTGATTGCCCAAGTTTTAGCCTTAATTTCTGCTAGAATAACAGAAATTTTTAGATAATGGTGAAAAACTCCAGAATAGTATTGTCAATCAATTGGACATCTAATCCAATTGATTTACCACCGATTAATCTCACGCCAATTTTTCAAATATGGCGTGAGGCTTCTCGGCAATGTAGCTAAAATATTTCGAGCTTTTATTTTGTTTGTATATTTAGTGATTTTCGGTCTGACTAAAAATTTATGGAACTATTTTTGCCATGCTTTTAAAGCTACAAAATAACTACTCCAAGCAGAGTCTAATTTTCTGATTATTTGCTTACTTATCTTGATAGGTAAAGCTTGATAATCATAACTTTTAGATACCTTAGTGATACAGTTGATTAAAGCTGAGTTTCTGTTTGTTTTCAAAGAAATATTGGCAGTGGATGGTAATTGGCTAAATTGAACAGGTTTTTTGACAAAAAAGCCTTTTGGTCAATTTCTGACCACAAATAATGTGATTTGGTAAGAACATGACCTTCAACTACTTTCATACCTTAATTGTAGCTGATAACAATTCAATGGATAGAAAACTGAAAAACTTAGTCACTTTAGTTTGATAGCTATAGTTATGAGTAAGTTCGATAAATTTTAGAGAAGTTTTCGCTTTCTGTATTTACCCCCAGATTATTAAGCGGTTACCTTAAATTTATATTAAACTACGAAAACTAACTTATTCTATAGCAGATATTTCTTTAGCCATGCTAAAATCTTGTTCTGTTAAACCGCCCGCATCATGGGTTGTTAAATTAATTATTACTTTATTATAAGATATCTCTATATCAGGATGGTGTTGTGATGCCTCAGCTGGATCTACTAATTGATTGACAAAACTAACTGCTTCAACAAAATTTTTAAATACTTTTACACACTGAAGTTTATTTCCTTCTAGCTTCCAGTCTGATAATTGATTGGTACGTTGACTAATTTCTTCTGCACTAAGTAATTCAGTCATAAAATTCTCCAAAAACTATCCGCTCTTATCATAATGTAGTCTTCTAGCAGATGCTTTAGTACTACTTTACAATAAGAGCGGTCTAGCGGGTCACCTTGATTGAAACCTAACTGCTGGGAGAAACCCCAGAACAGCTTAAGTTAAAATAAATTTTAACATCCCCACTAGGGGGAAACAAGCTAGCTACTAGAGTCCAGCCCCAGCACACAGCTGGTATTTTCCAATCAGGTGACCCAAGCGTTTACTACTATCTTGCATGGGCATCACCTCCTTATATCCCTAAGCGGTTATTAATAATCTTTACTATTAGATATAGTAGCACAAAAATTTGAGAATGCAATTATCTTGTGAATTTTTTTTGTTTTAGTTAAGGACTTAAATAACTTACAGCGCTTTTAAAATTGATAAGCCACATCGTCATAACCAAAATCCTGTAGGGGGCAAATAGCCAGGAGACTTCTACTGTAGTGCAACATTTAACCTTATCAAATCTATTCATCACTGAATATCTCTGATAATAGTATGGCATTACCGTAACGGTAAAGGCTGTTGCCTGCAAAGCTAATCCTTAAAGGACTAGCGCGTCCGAGACCTTTCTTCTCCTTTCATAACAGAAGAATTGTTTTCAGAAGGGTAGTGCTGGTATCCGAGCTAACTTCGCCTGGCAGGTAAAATCTACCGAACTGTTTCCAAAAGGCACTGTTTCCTATATTGTACCAGATTTAGGACTATTTTTGAGCGTTCAAAATCTCAAAAATCAAGGAAATGGATAGGTTTAACAAGGTTTTTGGTTAATAGTTGCGTCTCTACTGAAATGAAAACCGGTTTCAACAATTAATTAGGATTTGCTCAAAAAAAGCAAAGTGTGGGGAGTTGGTTCGTGTGGGAAGGGTGGGAAGACGCTCGAAAGTAGAAGGAATAATTGTTCGAGAGATTTTTCTGCCATAATCACCCCAAAATTCTCACTTTTTGAGGGTAATTGAATTAAAACAGGCACAGTTTTTTCTATTCTAAAAAGGCTAAAACCTTTATCTATCAATGCTTTGAGATTTAATCAGCAGAGCAATAATTATTAATTAGGGTTTGCTGAAAAAGTCTTATGGGCGAGGGTAGAAGACAGAAGACAGGAGACAGGAGACAGGAGAAATGGGAATGAGCGAGGAGGTAGGAGTAAGAATTGTAAGAATGATTTTTCTGCCCAACTCTTGCCCAAAATGCTAATTTTTTGACCTTGAGCAACCGAAAAGCTGGCACTTTTTTCAGCCTAAAACAGATAAAACCTTTATTTATCAGTGCTTTGAGATTTAATCAGCAGAGCAATAATTATTAATTATTAATTATTAATTAATAATGGCTCCTACAAATTAACAATGTAGGAGCCATTACAAGATTTAGAATTATATTCCTTAATCAGTTATTACAGAGCGTTACCGCGTGGTAATACTTCTTCAGGGAATATAAAGTTTTGATGTGGTTGATCTTGAGGTGCCATCCATGCTCGGATACCCTCGTTCAACAAAATGTTTTTGGTATAAAATGTTTCAAACTCTGGGTCTTCTGCTGCCCGTAACTCTTGGGATACGAAGTCATAAGCTCGTAGGTTTAATCCTAAACCTACTATTCCTATGGAACTCATCCATAATCCTGTTACTGGTACAAACAACATGAAGAAGTGAAGCCAACGTTTGTTCGAAAATGCGATTCCAAATATTTGGGACCAGAAACGGTTAGCTGTCACCATGGAATATGTTTCTTCCGATTGAGTTGGCTCAAATGCACGGAAGGTATTAGCCTGTTCACTATCTTGGAACAGTGTGTTTTCCACTGTCGCCCCATGAATTGCACACAACAGTGCACCACCCAAGATTCCTGCTACACCCATCATGTGGAATGGGTTTAATGTCCAGTTATGGAATCCTTGTAAAAATAGGATGAATCGGAAGATTCCTGCTACTCCAAAACTGGGTGCAAAGAACCAGCTTGATTGACCCAATGGGTACATTAAGAATACACTGACAAATACAGCAATTGGCCCTGTGAAGGCAATGGCATTGTAAGGACGTATTCCTACCAAACGGGCAATTTCAATCTGACGTAGGCAGAAGCCAATCAGAGCGAATGCACCATGGAGAGCTGTGAATGACCACAAGCCTCCGATTTGACACCAACGAGCAAAGTCTCCTTGAGCCTCTGGACCCCAGAGGAAGAGTATGGAATGTCCCATGCTGTTAGCGGGACTGCTGACAGCGACGGTCAGGAAGTTACAGCCTTCTAGATAAGAACTGGCTAACCCGTGGGTATACCAGGAAGTAACAAAGGTGGTTCCAGTTAACCATGCTCCAATGGCTAGGAAAGCACATGGGAACAATAGTATACCAGACCAGCCTACAAATACGAAGCGATCGCGTTTCAGCCAGTCATCGAGGACATCAAATGGTCCTCTTTGACTCTGCGGGCGTCCGACTGCTACAGTCATTACGGAATTCTCCAAATAATTATGATAACTACAGGTAATGTTTTTATCTCAACCTTCTCTTAATAATTATTGTTCTGCCATAGCAGAATATGAGAGGTTTTGTAAACAATGTTTAAATTTCTTTACCTTAGTTATCATTATATAGATAATTTCCCCTTGGAGCAACCCAAAAAAATAGTTTTTAGGGACAATTTGTTTTTTAGATTTTAGATTTATACTAGGAAGTTAAGTATTCTCAATTCCTATGGGACAAGCTCAGATAACTTTGTTTGAATCTTAAGTATAGGAAATAGAATTAGATCGAGAGCTGTCCCAAAAGTATTAAAGTACAGATTAGCAGTTGGATAAGTATTAATAAGATGAGTAATGTTAATAACTCATAAAAATATAGTCAAATATGACATATTCTTAATTTTGCAGGTGTTACCCTGACTGGGTGTTAGCGCAGCTCCTCCGGAGGAGGCACTACAACACCACGCCAGTTGCGTGACTGTCGGGAAACCCGCCCAACGCACTGGCTTCTCTATCCCATAGTCAAAGACAAAAGGGAGCTGCTTTTCTACAATTGGTTGAGAGAACCGTTCACACACCTCAATTGATTAATACTTTTCTATTTTCATTATGCTATAAAGAGAAAGTTATTAAATTTTGTCAAATATTTAGTAGCTGGTTAGTACAAACAAACGAACATATTTGAAATGATTTGACTATATTTCTGTATAATTTTTACTTTACTTACTCTAACTAAGAAATGTTCACTATTGACATTATTGTGAAATATACCCCTGCACCATTTTCAGTACAACGTAAGTTAGCTGAGGATGCTGAAGCAGTTTATCAACAAGTTCTTGAGTCTATTCGTTCTGGTAATCCTCAAGTGATAGAACTTACTTGTGAGAAAATGCCTGAGAAAAAGATTGCTATACTAGCCAGTGAAATTTCTGGTGTCCAGATTTCTCAAAAATCTGGTGCTGCGGCTACTGGAAGACCACCTGGTTTTGTTGCTCTGACACAATGAACCCTACGGATAATAGTATTCAAATTACTGATCCAGCGATTGTAGTAGAAGACCTTTGTTTTGATTGGCCTAATGGTGGCCAGGTTTTACGTTCTTGTTCTCTAAAAGTACCTAAAGGAGAATTTTGGATGCTCTTGGGTACTAATGGTAGTGGTAAATCAACTTTGTTAAGGGTATTGGCAGGACTTTTGTCTCCTCATTCTGGAAAAATTCATTTTGAAGGGCGAATGGGTTTTGTTTTCCAAAATCCTGACCATCAATTAGTGATGCCTACTGTGGGAGCAGATGTGGCTTTTGGACTGGTTGAAGAGAGACTTTCTCAAATTGAAATTCGTCATCGGGTAGAAGATGCTTTAACAGCAGTGAATCTTTTAGATCTACAAAGGCGTCCTATATATGCTTTAAGCGGAGGTCAAAAACAAAGGATAGCGATCGCTGGAGCTATTGCTCGTAATTGTGACATCTTGCTTTTGGATGAGCCTACTGCTTTACTTGACCCAGACAGTCAATTAGATTTGGTCACTCAAGTTCAAAGCTTGGTGAAAAAGCGAGGTATTACTGCTCTGTGGGTTACTCATCGTTTAAATGAGCTGGATTATTGCGATGGAGCATTTGTGCTAGATCGAGGTCAAGTAGTAATACGCAAGACTGAAGAGGACTTTTGCTAAGATTACCGAAGAGCTATGGTTCAGTTTTGTTTCTCTGGCCCTAACCGCCGGAGAGGATGTCTAAAGATGTACAGCCAAACTTTTGATTCTTAAACTCTCAAGCTTTGAGAGTTTAGGGATTATTTTTTTGAACCCGACAGAATCTGAATAAATGTTATATTACATTAAGTATTTGTTAACATTCTGTGGATAATTATCCCTTTGAATCATGTCACGTCCTTTAAGACAAAAGCTTATCCTCGTAGATGGTTATAATGTTATTGGTATCTGGCCTCGTCTTCAAGAAAGCTTTAGGATTCATGGCTTGGAAACAGCAAGACGAGATTTGATAGAAGCTATGGTAAATTATAGTGCTAGTCAAGACTTGAATACTCGTATAGTATTTGATTCTCAATACCAGTATACTCCTACAGTTAAAGAGGTTATTACTGATCGTTTATCTGTTTATTATACAGAATTTGGCCAGACAGCAGATACGTATATAGAGAAAGCTTGTGCTAATCTTCGTCAAGAGATGCGTCTGTCTAAGAGTAGGTTAATTGTTGCGACTTCAGATCGCGTTCAACAACTTACTGTGGCCGGTTATGGTGCAGAATGGATATCTTCTCAACAGCTTGCCCATGAAATTGAAAGTGTCGCAAGTAGTGTTCGGCGTAGATGCCAACAAAGTAAAAGAAGATCAGGCCGTTTTTTGGCTAATTACCTAGACCTAGAGTCTCAAAAGCGTCTAGCTGAACTAAGAATGGGTAAATAATTTTTGCTTATCAAAATAAGACCTAAAAGTCAAATTAGTTTTATTAAATTAAATAATGAAAAGTATTAATAAAAAATATATAAAAAGGGGTTGCAAAATATGTTGAGTTAGGGTTAACATTAGTAATCGTAGCTCAGAAATCAAGGTTACATATTCCTCGGTAGCTCAGCGGTAGAGCGGTCGGCTGTTAACCGATTGGTCGCAGGTTCGAATCCCGCCCGGGGAGTTAAAAAAAATTTAGGTTTTGACTTAGAGATAGTTAGTAGTTCTATCTAAAATGCAGCGATAGGACTCCCGGTATAATCTTCGATTTACCGAAAAGCGACGTTGAAAGCCCCGGTGTTTTAACCCTATCCATTATAAGCAAAATTCTTTACAAAAGTGGATAATGGTTATTATAAAAAGCTTACGAGCATTTTATTGGTTTTACAAGCTTTGACAAATTGACTAACTTATGTAGTCCTAAAAGTTGTTTTTTATCGTTGCGATCGCAACGACACTAGGAGCTTTCAGACTCTAATACTTCAAATGATATTTTTGTCAAGTTTTATGTTAAGAAATGCGAGTATTGACAGGCCAGATGAGACTGTGGGAAAACTGGGAAAGAGAAGTAGTGCATTTTTTTATCTGAGAGTATGAAGCTAGAGAAAAGTTAGCAAAATTTGTAGATACAAAGTTAGAGGAGTTAGCATTTGAAATAGATGCAATCAATGGGATAAATGCAGTATTAGGCTCCCGCAAATTTTCCCGATGTATTCCACAGACCAAGAATGTAACCCCTGTCGTAATGCCCTGAATTTTGTTTGCTATTGCACAGGTGCTAAAGTGATACTCGCATCCCTACCTTTTCCGGTAGAGTCTCCGCAACAAATAATTGAAGTAATTATTAAACATATTTCACCAAGAAAAAAACTTGTACTACTTAACTACTAATGTGGTCAAACAGCATTTGTATTTCCCATTCAAGAACTGATAAAAAAATTAGCTAAATGAGATGTGGATACATTAGTAGATGTTACTCATGCAGCGGGTATGCTTTTACTTAATTTTAATACTATTTCTCAAAAACTTTTCTACATTTTCTTGAGTGGGGAAGTGGGGGAATGAGTAGGGACGTTGCATGCAAGATCCCTACGCAGTAGGGAACACAAAATATACTTGTATACTTCAGCAGTGGCTCTAAAAATCTTCTTTCATAGCTATTACCAATCATCAAATATAAAATTAATTATCGCACAAAAATTATCAATTATTTTCCTCTACTCCTTATTTTTTGGATATATCTATTGCTTTAATAGCAGTTTTCAAATTGCTATATCGTAGAGCGGGTGAAGTTTATCGTGGATTTTTTCACCTGAATAAAATGATTTATGCGAGAAGTTTTAAATGAAAATTCATATAGTTTATTTGACTGATAAAAGGACGCAACCTTTACAAATTGCTGCGTAAGCATTCAGCCGTCAGCTATCAGCACTTCCCTGCGGGATGCGCTCGCATTCAGCTATTGCTTTTAGTTGACGATCAAAGCTTTATTAATTCTCTTACTACAAAAGTTGGCTCCCTTGCCATTAAAGTCTATTTTAATTTAAACACTATAGCAATCCTAAATTGGTTGTGACAAATCAAAAAATAGATAAAAAAACTGAAACTCTTACCTGTTCCCTATTCCCTGTTCCCTGTTCCCTAAAAGACGATTCTTCCTACTATCTCCTCTATAATTCTCCTAACTCCTGACTTCCCCCTCCACGGTCGCAGGGTCTATTTATTGTCACGAGAGAAAAAAGAAGTAGGGGAGTGGGGGAGTGGGGGAGTAAGGTCAATTTATCGTCAAGAGAGAAAAATTGTATCCTTTGAAATTTTGAAATTTTGTACATCTTGTCAAGAACGTAGTTCTAAATCCTTGATACAAGAAAAAACCCTCATAGTCAAGAGACTGTGAAAAAAAGTTAGAGCATCAAACATCATGGAGAGTTTGATCCTGGCTCAGGATGAACGCTGGCGGTCTGCTTAACACATGCAAGTCGAACGGACCCTTCGGGGTTAGTGGCGGACGGGTGAGTAACGCGTGAGAATCTGCCTTCAGGTCTGGGACAACAGAAGGAAACTTCTGCTAATCCCGGATGAGCCTAATGGTAAAAGATAAATTGCCTGGAGATGAGCTCGCGTCTGATTAGCTAGTTGGTGGGGTAAAAGCTTACCAAGGCAACGATCAGTAGCTGGTCTGAGAGGATGAGCAGCCACACTGGGACTGAGACACGGCCCAGACTCCTACGGGAGGCAGCAGTGGGGAATTTTCCGCAATGGGCGAAAGCCTGACGGAGCAAGACCGCGTGGGGGAGGAAGACTTTAGGGTTGTAAACCCCTTTTCTTTGGGAAGAAGTTCTGACGGTACCAAAGGAATCAGCCTCGGCTAACTCCGTGCCAGCAGCCGCGGTAATACGGAGGAGGCAAGCGTTATCCGGAATGATTGGGCGTAAAGCGTCCGCAGGTGGCCATGTAAGTCTGCTGTCAAAACCCAGGGCTCAACTCTGGTCAGGCAGTGGAAACTACAAAGCTAGAGTCTGGTAGGGGCAAAGGGAATTCCCGGCGTAGCGGTGAAATGCGTAGATTTCGGGAAGAACATCGGTGGCGAAAGCGCTTTGCTAGACCAGAACTGACACTCAGGGACGAAAGCTAGGGGAGCGAATGGGATTAGATACCCCAGTAGTCCTAGCCGTAAACGATGGATACTAGGTGTTGCCTGTATCAACCCAGGCAGTGCCGTAGCTAACGCGTTAAGTATCCCGCCTGGGGAGTACGCACGCAAGTGTGAAACTCAAAGGAATTGACGGGGGCCCGCACAAGCGGTGGAGTATGTGGTTTAATTCGATGCAACGCGAAGAACCTTACCAGGACTTGACATGTCGCGAATCTTAGGGAAACTTAAGAGTGCCTTCGGGAGCGCGAACACAGGTGGTGCATGGCTGTCGTCAGCTCGTGTCGTGAGATGTTGGGTTAAGTCCCGCAACGAGCGCAACCCTCGTTTTTAGTTGCCATCATTAAGTTGGGCACTCTAAAGAGACTGCCGGTGACAAACCGGAGGAAGGTGGGGATGACGTCAAGTCAGCATGCCCCTTACGTCCTGGGCTACACACGTACTACAATGGTCTGGACAGAGGGTAGCCAACCCGCGAGGGCGAGCCAATCTCAAAAACCAGGCCTCAGTTCAGATTGCAGGCTGCAACTCGCCTGCATGAAGGAGGAATCGCTAGTAATCGCAGGTCAGCATACTGCGGTGAATCCGTTCCCGGGCCTTGTACACACCGCCCGTCACACCATGGAAGTTGGCCACGCCCGAAGTCATTACTCTAACCCGTAAGGGAGGGGGATGCCGAAGGCAGGGCTGATGACTGGGGTGAAGTCGTAACAAGGTAGCCGTACCGGAAGGTGTGGCTGGATCACCTCCTTTTAGGGAGACCAACTAGAGCAGCAGGAAAAAAGTAATACTGTATGTATCTAGAATCCCTGGTCGAGCAAGGTTAGTAGTAGGAAGAAACTTTCAAACTAGAGTTATGGTTCTATTATGGGCTATTAGCTCAGGTGGTTAGAGCGCACCCCTGATAAGGGTGAGGTCCCTGGTTCAAGTCCAGGATAGCCCACCTAACCAAGCTGGGGGGTATAGCTCAGTTGGTAGAGCGCTGCCTTTGCAAGGCAGAAGTCAGCGGTTCGAGTCCGCTTACCTCCAGGAGAAAAATCAAGAACTCAGCAATCAGACCTAAAAAAGTTTAAGTCAGACTGCTGGGAATCTAATTTCCAGTAAGAACCTAGAAAACTGCATAGTCAAAGAAGTAAAAAGTAACTGAAAAGGATTTAGACATAATCAAAGGTCTAAGAAAGTCCAGTCAGGTAGAAATTAAGTGGTCAAGTGAATAAGGGCTGACGGTGGATACCTAGGCACACAGAGGCGAAGAAGGACGTGGTTACCGACGAAAAGCTCCGGGGAGCTGGAAACAAGCATAGAGCCGGAGATATCCGAATGGGGCAACCCAAAAACGGCTGGCGGAATATATAAGCCAGAACGAGCGAACCCAGCCAACTGAAACATCTTAGTAGCTGGAGGAAGAGAAAGCAAAAGCGATTTCCTATGTAGCGGTGAGCGAAAGGGAAACAGCCTAAACCATTTGTTAAAACAGATGGGGTAGTGGGACAACCATAAGTGATTGAGGAAGTTAGACGAAGCAGCGAGAAACTGCACCAGAGAAGGTGAAAGTCCTGTAGTCAAAAACGGAATCAGTTACGGTTGTATCCCGAGTAGCATGGGGCTCGAGAAATCCCGTGTGAATCAGCGAGGACCACCTCGTAAGGCTAAATACTCCTGTGTGACCGATAGTGAACCAGTACCGCGAGGGAAAGGTGAAAAGAACCCCGGAAGGGGAGTGAAATAGAACATGAAACCGTCAGCTTACAAGCAATGGGAGCTCGATTAAACGAGTGACCGTGTGCCTGTTGAAGCATGAGCCGGCGAGTTATAGGCAGTGGCAGGTTAAGACCAGAAAGGTTGAAGCCAAAGCGAAAGCGAGTCTGAAAAGGGCGGTTAGTCACAGTTTATAGACCCGAACCCTGGTGATCTAACCATGTCCAGGATGAAGCTTGGGTAACACCAAGTGGAGGTCCGAACCGACTTCTGTTGAAAAAGGAGCGGATGAGGTGTGGTTAGGGGTGAAATGCCAATCGAACCAGGAGCTAGCTGGTTCTCCCCGAAATGTGTTGAGGCGCAGCGGTGAGAGGAAAAGTCTGGGGGTAAAGCACTGTTTCGGTGCGGGCTGCGAGAGCGGTACCAAATCGAGACAAACTCTGAATACCAGATGGTAATCTCACCAGTGAGACGGTGGGGGATAAGCTTCATCGTCGAAAGGGAAACAGCCCAGACCACCAGCTAAGGTCCCCAAATTACTACTAAGTGAGAAAGGAGGTTGGAGTCCATAGACAACCAGGAGGTTGGCTTAGAAGCAGCCACCCTTGAAAGAGTGCGTAATAGCTCACTGGTCAAGGACTCTGGCACCGAAAATGAACGGGGCTAAGTAGTATACCGAAGCTGTGGAATACAAATTGTATTGGTAGGGGAGCGTTCCGTGGTAGTAAGAAGCATTAGCGAGAGCAGGTGTGGACGAAACGGAAGTGAGAATGTCGGCTTGAGTAGCGAAAATATGTGTGAGAATCACATACCCCGAAACCCTAAGGGTTCCTCCGGACGGCTCGTCCGCGGAGGGTGAGTCAGGACCTAAGGCGAGGTCGAAAGGCGTAGTCGATGGACAACGGGTGAAAATTCCCGTACCGTTATTGGTTGGTGCAGAGGGACGGAGAAGGCGTGAGCTAGCCGGAAGATGGTTACCGGTGTAAGCGTTCGAGGTGTTGCGGAACGGAGAAAACGTTCCAAGCTGAGGCGTGAGTCCGACTGCCTACGGGCAGGAAGTAGTATCTGTCAGGCTTCCAAGAAAAGCTCTAAACACCATAAACCAATGATGCCTGTACCCGAAACCGACACAGGTAGGGTGGTTGAGAATACTCAGGGGCGCGAGATAACTCTCTCTAAGGAACTCGGCAAAATGGCCCCGTAACTTCGGGAGAAGGGGTGCCAGCGAGAGCTGGCCACAGTGAAGAGTCCCAGGCGACTGTTTACCAAAAACACAGGTCTCCGCAAAGTCGAAAGACGCAGTATGGGGGCTGACGCCTGCCCAGTGCCGGAAGGTTAAAGAAGTTGGTCAGCGAAAGTGAAGCTAGCGACTGAAGCCCCGGTGAACGGCGGCCGTAACTATAACGGTCCTAAGGTAGCGAAATTCCTTGTCGGGTAAGTTCCGACCCGCACGAAAGGCGTAACGATCTGGGAGCTGTCTCGGAGAGAGACTCGGCGAAATAGAAATGTCTGTGAAGATACGGACTACCTGCACTTGGACAGAAAGACCCTATGAAGCTTTACTGTAGCCTGGAATTGGGTTCGGGCTTCTCTTGCGCAGGATAGGTGGGAGGCGATGAATAGTTTCTTGTGGGGAACTAGGAGCCATCGGTGAGATACCACTCTAGAGAGGCTAGAATTCTAACTTGGAGCTCAATCAAGCCCAAAGACAGTTTCAGGGGGGCAGTTTGACTGGGGCGGTCGCCTCCTAAAAGGTAACGGAGGCGCGCAAAGGTTCCCTCAGGCTGGTTGGAAATCAGCCGGAGAGTGTAAAGGCACAAGGGAGCTTGACTGTAAGAGAGACAACTCGAGCAGGTAGGAAACTAGGCCTTAGTGATCCGACGGTACTGCGTGGAAAGGCCGTCGCTCAACGGATAAAAGTTACTCTAGGGATAACAGGCTGATCTCCCCCAAGAGTTCACATCGACGGGGAGGTTTGGCACCTCGATGTCGGCTCATCGCAACCTGGGGCGGAAGTACGTCCCAAGGGTTGGGCTGTTCGCCCATTAAAGCGGTACGTGAGCTGGGTTCAGAACGTCGTGAGACAGTTCGGTCCATATCCGGTGTAGGCGCAAGAGCATTGAGAGGAGTTCTCCCTAGTACGAGAGGACCGGGAGGAACGCACCGCTGGTGTACCTGTTATCGTGCCAACGGTAGACGCAGGGTAGCCAAGTGCGGAGCGGATAACCGCTGAAAGCATCTAAGTGGGAAGCCCACCTCAAGATGAGTGCTCTCACTACTTTAAGTAGGTAAGGTCACGGGAAGACTACCCGTTTATAGGTGTTCGGTGGAAATGCAGTAATGTATGCAGCCTAGACACACTAACAGACCGAGGACTTGACCTCATACACTCACTTCTTACTTCTGACTATGCAGNTATTCATCAAACTGAGCATCATCAAGCGGAGCGATCGCCAAAAATCAGAAAGAATAAACAGCTCCTATCTAGTAATAAATGAGGGTGAACCAGTAAAAAAACATATCACTTTTCCGCTAATTTATGTCTTCTTATTAAATATGTTAGCAATCTTAGTAATATTAGTAGGGTTCTCCCGGTTTCAAATTCAACGGTCACAAATTTCAGAAATCCGTACTCGTAGTGCTAGGGGAGAAGCATTTTTTGCCTCGAATCAACAGATAGAGGGGTTGATAGCCAGTTTACGCTCAGGGAAAGAACTCAAGCTATTACCTAGAAACAATACTGAGTTAAACAATGAGGCGATCGCCACCTTACAAAAAGTAGTTGATGAAATCAAAGAACAAAACCGCTTCCAAGGAAATCAAGGTTCAGTGACTAGCGTCAATTTTAGCCCCGATGGTAAATTGCTGGTTAGTGTAGGAGAAAATGGCACGGTTAACTTATGGAATTTGGAAGGCAAACTGTTACGCTCATTAATAGGAAATCAAGGTTCGATCACTAGCCTTACTGTTACTCGCTATGGCAGTCTCTTAGCTAGTGCAGGAGAAAATGGCACGGTTGACTTACGGACTTGGGAAGGCAAACTGTTATACTCATTCAGAGGAAATCAAGGTTCAGCCACTAGCATTACTTTTAGTCCCGATGGCAACCTCTTAGCTAGTGCAGGAGAAAATGGCACGGTTAACTTATGGAATTTGGAAGGCAAACTGTTATACTCATTCGGAAGAAATCAAGGTTCGGTCACTAGCGTTGCTTTTAGTCCCGATGGTAAATTACTAGCTAGTGCAGGAAAAAATGGCATGGTTAAATTATGGAATTTGGAAGGTAAACTATTACGCTCATTTATAGGAAGTCAGGGTTTAGTAACTAGCATTAGTTTTAGCCCTGATGGTAGATTACTAGCTATTGGAAGAAAAAAGGGTACTGTCTACTTGTGGAATTTACAGGGTGTGCAGGAGCAAGTATTTAATGTTCCCAAAGGTGCAGTTAACAGCGTTCGTTTTAGCCCCGATGGCAAATTATTGGCAACTGCTGGAGCAGATGGCACCGCACGCTTGTGGGATTTGAAAAATCGTCAGCAGGTGGAGAAATTCCAAGTACCTAAAGGAGCGATCAACACTATTAGTTTTAGTCCTGATGGCAAGTTACTCGCAACTGGTGGAGAAGACGGTACTATCCGCTTGTGGAACTTGCAGAAGCAGCAGCCACCTAAATCTACAGAGAATAAAGACTTAGAAGATGGTACTATCCACTTGTGGAGCTTGGAGAAGCAGCAGCCACCTAAATCTACAGAGAATAAAGACTTAGATGAACTGCTAAAACGTGGTTGCAACTGGGTGCGAGACTATCTGGAGAATAATCCCGAAGTTGATGAGAGCGATAAAACTCTTTGTAACGATATCATTGATAATTGATAATTTATGGATAATAATTTTGAAAAAAAAGGCGTTGCATAAATGCGGGATGGTATTAATAGTCTTGTGGAATGGGCATCTTGCCCGTTCCCGTTCTTTATATTTTAGGATAGGCAGAATACCCACTCCACTTAATATTCATATCAAAGAGGAGTCAGGAGATCCCCCCTAACCCCCCTTGAAAAGGGGGGAACTGGAAGTCCCCCTTGTTAAGGGGGATTTAGGGGGATCATTGATGTACTGCACGCCTTTAGATTAAACCTATATTCTGATTTTGCATTTTCGTGGCTCCTCAAGACTTATTTCATCAAGTGTAGCTGTATTTAGGATAATTTGCAGCCTACAGCGCTTTTCAAATTGATAACCACATCGCCATAACCAAAACCCAGTAGAGAGGTTGCATGCAACGCCCCTACTGTGGTATACTGAAATGAAAACCACTGTCACTCGCGTTGCCTATAATTGGTTAGGATCAGAAACCCCATCCAGTTGTTCCTTCTGCCCTCTGCCTTCTGCCTTCTGCCTTCGTTCATGTTGATATATAACATTTGGTAAACAACATAGTCTCAATGTCACCCACCAGAGATAAGACATCAGAGGACTTAAAAAATCATCATCATCCAGCAAACCATGAACCATGCGGTTTCTCAAATTAGAGCCTGAATTTTCAACAAGTAAACCTCGAAGATCAAAAAGTGTGTCTTCGTCGAAAATATCAGCCATCTCAGGGAGGTAAAGAATTTTGTTTAAGTTATATTCTTTTTGAATTCCTTTATCATCATAGCTAGAAGGTAATGCCCCTTGTTTCCAAAGTAGATAACGGATGGCATTTTCAATTTGGGGAATGAGGATGTGAGTAGATGTGTAGAAATCTCCAGTTAAGCCAGCATATAATCCTTTTGCAAACAAAAATTTTCTCTTGGGTGGTACAAAAGGGTTATTTGAAACAATGGGAAAAAAGTCTTTAATTTCTACAGAATGTTCTAAATTTATTTGTTCCCTGGCTGGATCTATCAATACTTGGGCTTGAATACTTTGGTAAGATGCGCTGGTATTATACATTTCAAACTCCATTGCAGCTTTGAGTTCCTCAAATTGTGTAGTTTCCACTTTTTGTCTATCTACAACTTTACCATTCTGATTTATTTTCTCTTTTTTCATAATAGGAAACACAGGAAAATCATAAACTATCTGCTCTATTTGTTTTTTAAGTTGAGAAACTTCTGCAAAATTTGTTGATAAAGCTAAGGAAAAAAGAGCATCCTTTAATTTTTCACCTCTCACAATTTTTCTAGCTTTCTCTAATACTTCAGTAAAGTCAACGGGATCGGAATAGTTAGTAATCCATTTTTTCTTAGATTTTTCTTGATACTGAAGTAAAAGTTTATGAGCTTCTTCTGCTCTGGCTTTTGCCACTACAGTCTCTTCTTTTGTGCCAGGAATATTTCTAAAGGCTTCAATGGCTTTCTGAAGATTCTTTGATGCTGCTAAATAAAAAATCTGATTGTTTTTTAGGGCTTTTTCTACTTGTTTAAAATAGGTTTCAGCAGCAAGTATTAAAGCTGCACGTTCGTTTTCTTTATCCTTTTCTATTTGATGCCATTTGGCTTTTATTTCCCAATAATTTCTCGCTCTATCCCAATCATAAGATGATTCTGATAAAAGGGCAGCTTTTTCAGCTAGAGCAGCATATTTTTTGGGGCAGCCAAGTTTATTTTTTTGTAAAAGTTCCATGAGTTTTGCTGATAACCAAAGAGGGTCTTCTCCTTGGTAACGTTCGAGAACTTTTTCTATATGTTTAACTACTTTTTCAACGTGATAATTAATTTCTTTTGCCAGGTGAAATGCTCTTTCTATTCGGTCATAGCAACCGATCCATTTTGTAGGAATTCCTAATTTTATAGCAGTAAAATATTCTAATTTTATAGCAGATTTTATGTAAGCATTAACTGCTAGTTTAGCCATGGGATAATTACGTTGTTTGCTCCACAGAATATTTGCAACTCTTGCCTGAAGTTCAGGGTCTGATATCTCAGGTGCAATTTCAACCAGAAAGTTTAGATGTTCATCTGTCAAGTTAATTTTAGCAAAGTCTTCTTCATTTAATTGTCGGTGAGTTCTCCTAATATCAACGAGAGTTACTTTTGCTAATATTTTAAATATAGTTTGTTCTCTAATATTTCCTGCTTCTTCTGCTTCTTCCGCTTTTTGACAGAAGCCTTTAATGTAGGCAAAACATTCTTTTTTTTCACTAGCATTAACCACATTTTGCCAGCCTGATTTGATAAAGTCTTTCTTAGTAATAGATAACATACTCTTACTTTTATTCTATATTTTTATTAGTTATTTAGTAAGCATTCAGCCGTCAGCTAGCCTCCTGTCGGAGGAACTGCGTTATCAGCCAGCCTCCTGCGGAGGAACTGCGTTAACAGCTATTGTTTTTTTTAGTTCTAGATAAAAGCTTTACTAATTGAGTGAGAATTAAATTTTACGCCTAAAAGCTGCCTGAAACAGTCTAGATATTAAAATCCCCTCATCAGAGCTGAGAGCTGACAGCTAATAGCTGAATGCTTACGTTATTTATTATGAAATACAAAAAATTGTGCTATTTACGAACCTCCCCATCTCTCCATCAATCTTTGATAGCGAATATTAACGTATTTAATATTAGTTCTACCACAAATTATATTTGAGGAATTTTGACAGAATATAGCGGTTTTCACAAAGGTAGACTACAAAAATTATTCCCTCTGCCCTCAGCATAGCTGCCTTTAAACCAAAATCTCTGTACTCTATGTTAATGAAAACTGCATTAATAATTAATAATTAATAATTAATAATTAATTGTTAAACACAACTGCTATACCTTATTCTACTAATTCATAAAGTAAGCATTCAGCTATTAGCATTTCCTAGGTCATGTTCCGCAAAAAGCAATCAGCTTTTAAACTTATGCAAGCAATAACTGAGGTTAGGTTATAGCCAATTTCATTAATTAATTTTAATTCTCCTTGGTAGATAATTTTCTTCTAGTATGATAATTTAGTTAATAACAAAGAGCTGATAGCTGATAGCTGACTACTGAATGCTTAGGTCATAAAATACCTGTAACAATCCCGAATTGTAATTTTTAACTTCTTTAAACTTGAGTTTTGTCTCTAGATTTTTATCTTTAACAATCAAAGGAATACCATCTCCTAAAATAATTGGATGAATCGCCAAAATCAACTCATCAAGAAAACCATGCTTGATAAAATATTGAATTATTTCTGCACCGCCAACTAGCCAAATATCATTACCACTAGATTGACGGAGATGATGAACAAACTCTCCTAAATTTTCTCCAATAAATTCTACATTTTCATCTCTTTCACCGTGGCGAGTTTTGGAAAAGACAAAACCCTGTTTTCCAACATATGGATATTCTCCAAATTCTAATATTTGTTCATAAGTTTTCCGACCCATCAATACAGTCCCCACCTCAGCAAAAAAATCATCATATCCGTAATTTTGGTCAGTAAATAACCAATCAACTTCTCCCGATATTCTGGCAATATATCCATCCAGACTAGCAGCAATAAATAACCTAATTTTTCTCATGATATCTAATAATTTTTATTCAAAAACATAGAATCTTATTTATAGCAGTAAACAGCGGTGTTACCCCACGTCGGTTACAGACGTAAGCAGTCTGAACCCGGCATTTTGCTCCGCGATATGTTAGCATTCCTATAGGAAAAAGCGGAGCAACTCTGCAAGAGCGGGTTTCCTCACCATGGGAATACCGACCAAGAAAGGTCATTTCAGTTATCAGTTATCAGTTATCAGTTATCAGTACCTCCGACTAAAGCCAGAGGCTTGAAATACTGAACTGAATATTTTTTCATCCCCTTAAAAGGGAGGCGCGTGGACCTCATTTTTTGGTAACAGTGGGACAAATATTTTCCTATCTAAGGCGCATCATTAGCAGAAGTCAAACACCAACTACGTTCCTTGCTATAAAAATAATTAATCTATATCAAACAAAATCAAAATGATAGAAAACATTCCATTCAAAATTTTATGAATTCTTAAAATAATTGTAGTAAGTATAACCTCCTACAATAATATTAGTATTTTGAATACTCCTCTTTAAATAGACTAATTAAGTATTATAAAGTATTAAATATTTAAGGTTAGAGTCAAGATTTTTACTCATATTTTTTTATAGTTATAATATTCTTCAATACTCTAAGATTTTATTCTTCAAGAGTAGAAAAAAGTAGCGATCGCGACCCTCCTACTGACAAAGAAATTTGGTGGTGATGTATTGTAATGGTCGTGTATTGTCCGTTCATTAATGGATAATTGATAATTGATAATTGATAATTGATAATTACCTCTGGTTAAAACCGCTCTTGATTGAATATAAGGAAATATTATTTCTTTTTTTTTCCTTAAAAGGGGAGGCTTTAAACCATAATTATTTAATTATTCATTATTAATAATTAATAATTCGATAATGTTTCTGACGAGAACAGTGGGAGCATCTTGCTCCCGTGCCGGGTATTCCTCATTACAAGAGGTACTGATACAGCAAATTCCACTTTAATGAGGTACACCCGTCGCGCGCAAGATGCCCACACTTGCATTCATTTAATTGTTAATCTCTGTACTTCATATACCTGAAATCTGCTGTAACTGATAACTGATAACTGAAATGACATATTTACACTTAAAAAATATTACTAAAAGCTTCGGAAATTTTGTTGCCAACGATAATATTAGTATTTCCATTGCAGCAGGTTCTGTCCACGCTATTCTCGGAGAAAATGGTGCAGGAAAAACCACATTAATGAACATATTATCAGGACTATATCAACCAGACTCTGGTCAAATTTATCTAGAAGATAAACCAATCAAAATTTCTTCGCCTGGTGTAGCAATAAATTATGGTATTGGCATGATTCATCAGCATTTTATGTTAGTACCAACATTAACAGTTACAGAAAATATTATCTTGGGAAATAGTGGAAAATTTAATCTGAATTTAAACACAAAATCCGCAGAAATTAGCGCTATGGCAAAAGCCTATAATTTAGAAATACCAGTGAGTAGTAAAGTGGCAGATTTACCAATAGGTATTCAGCAACGGGTAGAAATTCTCAAGGTACTTTATCGTCAAGCAAAAATTTTAATCTTAGATGAACCTACAGCAGTTTTAACTCCAGCAGAAGTACATTCTTTGCTGAATATTTTGCGAAAATTAGCAGCAAATAATCACACAATTATTTTTATCAGTCATAAACTAGAAGAAGTAATGAATATTTGTGATACTGTCACAATTTTACGTCGGGGAAAAGTGATAGATACCATCAAAACATCAGCAACTACTACCCATAAATTAGCTGAAATGATGGTAGGTCGAGAAGTAAATTTAGTTTCTAATAAAATTGCTGCCAAAAAAGGCAAAATAATTCTAGAAGTTAAAAATATAGAAGTCAAAAATGACCGAGGTTTATCTACAGTAAATAATTTATCTTTTCAATTACATAGTGGGGAAATTTTAGGAGTAGCAGGAGTCGATGGTAATGGTCAAAGAGAATTAGCCGATGCTATTAACGGTTTGCGTTTTGTGGAGAAAGGAAACATCGAATTTGTAGATAATTTAAAAGTGGGATATATTCCCGAAGACCGCCAGAAAATGGGGTTAATTATGAACTTTAGTATTGCTCGGAATTTGATTTTAAAATTGTTTAGATTTTTGCCTTTTTGTCGTTATGGTTTTTTGCAGTCTGGAGCAATAAATAATCATGGGAAAAAAGCCATAGAAAAATTTGATATTCGTGCCAGTCATCCACAGTTAAAAGTCAATCAACTTTCTGGAGGAAACCAACAAAAAATTATCCTGGCGCGGGAACTTTCTGGAAAACCAACATTAATAGTAGCAATGCAACCTACCCGTGGTTTAGATATCGGTGCTACTGAATATGTACAACAAGCTTTACTTGCTCAAAAACAACAAGGAGCAGCTATCTTATATATTTCCACAGAATTAGAAGAAGTCATGGCAATGAGCGATCGTATTGCCATTATATATGAAGGTAAATTTGTTGATATTCTAGATGCTGCCACCGCTACAGTTGAAGAGATAGGTTTATTAATGACATCCGGTAAAAAACAATTGATACCGTAGGTTGGGTTAAGCGCAAGCGCAACCCAACAAATATAGGAGGTGGGGGTAGGACACGGGGACGCGGAGACGCGGAGACAGGTCGATTTGTGGGGGAACAGGTAACAGTTTCGGCCATTTTATATGAAGAAATTTTGTTGAATTTCAGCAGAAAATTTCAGTATTTTGAGGCAAATAAGAGCCATAAAAGTAGGAGATAAACTGAATATAAAAAGCTCCATTACCGTAAGCTATCCTGACTTTTAGCTTTATGAGCGCAAACCCTAATTATATCAAAATGCCTATTGCACTAGAGACTTAAAAATTAATGCTGTATTGATAATCATAGAAAACATTACATAAACTATTACAGGTAAATAAAATGCCAATAAATAATATTGCCACTGCACTCTTCCAAAAACAGCCAATGCAAAAACACAAGATGACATTATCCAATTTATTGAGAAATACGCAAATGAAAATTTAATTCCAGTTAAAATTACAATTACAATCGAAATTGAACTGAGTATTATTGAGTATAATATAATTATTGTTGAAGCAAATACTATGAATTTCATTAATTTAGTCGATGACTTAGATAAGGTAGCTAAACGACTAGAAAAAATTAATGTTTCATTATTTAAACTTTTTTTAGGATTTTGTAAAAACTCCAATAATTTCTCTTTCTCATAATAAGAAAGCCCGTCAAGAGATCTTTCTTTTATTACTTTTTCAACTAGATTGTCAATATTCGTTATATTTTCTTCTTTATCAGATTCTAAAATAATTTCACAGATATATTTAAACAAATAACAAACTATTTGCCATAAATACTCTTGTATTTTTTTTCTAGTTTTTTTGATAAATGGAAGAGTATTTTCAAAAATGTAAATAATTATAAATATAGAACAGATAATAATACAACATATTAGCGAAGGTAATGTTGGTATACCGATCAATATTCCAACTAATATATAATAAATTGTATCTACTCTATCTTTTTTCATTCATCAAAAAAAATGATATGTTTGATATTAGCTACCAGAAGAAAAAGACATTAATGCAATTTTTATTATTTCTCGTAGCCCTCTTTTGCTGACTGCCCCTATATTTATAATCATTACTAGAAAGCTAGAAATAGTAATAAAAATTGCTACAATTCTCAATATAAACAGTTCAAATTGAAATGTTAAAAGCAATATCCCTGACGATAAAATATAGTTTGAGGAATGGAAGATGACTAATCCAAAATTGAATACCTTCCTCTTTGTCTCCTTTTCCTTAAAGCTAGTTGAATTGGCAAAAATTCCAGATGAATAAATATAAAATGTTGCAGATATCAAAATCAAACTAGCTATCCAATCTTTATTGCTATTTATTATTATTATTTGAGGATTCAAACATAGAACTAAAATAGCTATACTAAAACCTCCTAAAACTCCTGAAACAGATGAAAAAGCAGAAGCTGGCTGTGATAGGTTTTGCTCACGGTTCAGTAGTTCTTGTGCTAAAACTTGCGTTAATATTTCCTCTCTAGTAGGTGATGTTTCTTGTTCCATTTTCACTAGCAAAAACAATTTGAGTGGAAGATAATCTCATCTCTACATATCCCAATTAAACCTCTCTGAAAAAAGAGGACTGATATAGAATCCGGTTGAATAGTTATTGTATAGTTGGGAGTAGGGGAGTAGGGGAGTGGGGGAGTGGGGGAGTGGGGGAGATTAAATATTGAAGTAATTATAGAATTATCAACATATACTATATAACTGGATTCTATATGAAACCACAATGGTATTATTACTTTTCATTGTACCAAATAGACTTTAGTTTAACTGGTACAATAAATGTCAAGAGAATTGTTGTAATTATAGAATTATCAACATATACTATATAACCGGATTCTATATAATAGGGGATATGTATTGGGTTTCTTTCCTTCACCCAACCTACGCAAACTCAAATACAAATCTTTTACCGAAAATGATATTAGTCTTTATGAAAAATCAAAGACAAATTATTTGCAGGCATTTCTACCATCTCCACAAACCTTAACCCCTCCTTCTCCGCTACTGCAATAACATCCTCTAAATTTCTCACTCCCCACTCCGGATCTTGAGAACGCAAAGACTCATCAAAACTCAGATTACTCGGTACAGTATGTTCCCCACCTTGTTTGTATGGACCATACAAATATAGCACTCCATCCTTCGCTAACAAACGTCCTGCACCTGCCATTAATCCCAGACAAGTTGACCAGGGACTAATATGAATCATATTAATATTGACAATAGCAGCAATCTCAATACCTTCTTTTTCCACCGCCCAAACCGACTCTCGTACATCAATATCAAGAGGAGAATGCAGATTATCTGACGGACTATGTTGTTGCCAAGCTACAATACTTTCCCGCAACATTGGGTTAGGGTCAGAAGGAAACCATTGACGAGGTTGCAGGTGGGGAGAAAAGAAAACAGAATGTTCTCCCGTACCACTAGCAATTTCTAGAATATTTCCCGTTGGAGGCAAAACTCGCTGTAGTACTTCCAAAATAAATGAGCGGTTGCGCTCAGTTGCGGGAGCATATTGCCGAGCATCGCTAAAAGAACTCATAGTTCAAGAATTTAGAATTTAGAATTTAGAATTTAGAATTACTTCTTCTGATAAATAACGAGGATTTACTCAAAGGAAAATTTTTCTTTATTATCCCCGTTCAAGAATTAAGAATTTAGAATTTAGAATTTAGAATTACTTCTTCTGATAAATTAAGAGGATTGACTAATCATCAAAATTTTTCTTTATTATCCCCGTTCAAGAATTAAGAATTAAGAATTAAGAATTTAGAATTACTTCTTCTGATAAATTAAGAGGATTGACTAATCATCAAAATTTTTCTTTATTATCCCCATTCAAAGGCTATGCTTTAAACCACAATTTTTCGGTAATGATTAATTTTTCTAACTAGCTATTAGCTTTTAGCATTCAGCTTTTTAAGCTTGGGTTAAAACCCCCGGTTTCTAAACTGGAAGCGGAGGGGTTAAAATCTCCTTCTAAAGATTTCTCCTGACTGCTGACTGCTGATTTAACGGGACTGGCGCGATTCGAACGCGCGACCTAGCGCTTCAGATTTGTGTGAGTTTCCCCACTCTCTGGACTATCCCTTCACCATAGCTCCAAAATAGCTTTAGGTGGTGGCCTAGTTTAAGCAGAATTTTATTTCTCCTTAAAACCCTAGTCTCTGCACCTTCTTCACCAATAATTAGGTAAAGCTTGGCTCAAGATTACCATATCTACAAATAATAGACTTAGGCTTCCTTGAATTTGACCACATTCACTCACGGAGTTTCCTCACATGGTGCCCGATACTTCAGGAGGCGCTTGCTCTATCCATCTGAGCCACAGCCCCATATTTTTTAGTAGTTAGTAGAGTATATTTAACTTTATGTACAAAATACTCTACATATGTAAGATTAAAATCTCGCAGCAATATTCCGCAGGATTTTGACATACTCCCAACGTTGCGCTTGAGGGACAACGGGGGATTCTTCAACCCACAAAGGAGTTGCAGTTTATACAGAGGTGATGCCCTCCCCCTGTGTTCTTATATTATAACATAGTCGCTTTTATCCCGACGTTCCCGACGAGGAGAACGCGGGACTTCTCGCTATTTTTTGTTAACTGTGGATTTTAACTAAATTTAAGGTGCTAAAGCATTACCCCGGAGAAGACTACCAATAGTTTTAGCAGTAATCTTCATCTGAACTAAAGGATTAGCAGGTACGACAGTTTTGTACAAATAACTATCAAAAGTTAGCTTCTGCACATCCATATCAGCACACATTTCTACAAAAGCTTCGCGAGTAGCATCAGAACGATAGAATACTCTCTGTAAAATATCTAACACTTTGTAAGTCATGCCATACTTCTTATCCCACCGCTTCAAATAAAGCTTTAAATCTGCTTCAGTAGGAATAGTCGCACCATTATTAGAAGTCTCTACAATAGTTTCAGCACACATCCGAGCAGACTTAGCCGCAAAATAAATACCTTCACCAGAAGACTTAGTTACAGTACCAGCAGCATCTCCCACTAGAGCAACTCTACCACGAACCCGACGAGGACGAGGATGTTCAGGAATGGGGTGAGCTTCTACCTTAATAATCTCTCCACCTTCCAGACGCTTTGCAGCACGAGCACGAATACCTGCTTGTAACTGTTTAATTCTGGCCTGGTTAGGTTTCATTGTGCCAGTACCCACAGCAACGTGGTCATGTTTGGGGAATACCCAAGCATAGAAGTCTGGGGAAACATCATCACCCACATACATCTCTGCTAGGTCTTCATAATATGCCATGAGATGTTCTGGCAGACGAATACGCTCTTGGAAAGCGATCGCGTAATTATAATCTCCAGCATCAATGGCCTTAGCTATACGGGAATTGGCCCCATCAGCTCCAATTACTAAATCTACCTTTAAGGTTTTAGCTGTACCTTGGATTTCACCTTCTGAATGGTCAGAGTAATGAAGAGTGTAGGGGTCTCTATCATTCGTAGGAATATCCAGTTTATAAACTGTGCCATTAATTAGGTTAGCTCCGAGAGAAGCTGCTCGGTCTCTCAGGAAGCCATCTAAAACTTCCCGACGGCACATACCTATATATTCATCTTGTTTTCGTATATGGATATCCACCTCAACATTAGAGGGAGATATCATTTTCATATTTCTAACGCGGCGATCGATAATTTCTGCTGGTAGGTCAAATTCACTAACCATACACAGAGGAATAGCTCCACCGCAAGGTTTAGCATTATCTAGTTTACGTTCAAATAAATAAGTTTCAATACCTGCTTTTACTAAAGTTTCAGCAGCAGATGAACCTGCTGGGCCAGAACCAACTACAGCAACTCTTAGAGTCAAAGGTCTTCTCCCAATCTTTTTTTATACTTACAAATTGGGATGGTATCACGGACTTGAGTCGCTTATTGTTACGTTCCGTTAAGCCTTGGGGCTTTTACTGTTGAGAAAAATGATTTACTTGACAGGATGTGTCACGAGACATTTTGCGTGTCGTGGCCATCAAAAAAAACGTTGAAACTGCACAATAGAAATGATGGAAAATATTCCGAATTTTAGTCATTTGTACAGCCGAGATGGCCATATCTGGATCGATATCAAAAAGCAAGCTGTGGGCTAAAGGATTAGGCGTTCTTTAAAACTAATTGACATCGTTTTGTGGTACTTTCTCTAATGATTCTGTCAGAGCTTTTGTTCTCTCCAGCAGCTCATTCATCACATTTTCTATTTCTTGTGGGCTTCCTGGTAAAACTTCAATGGCATCCCCTAAATCTTCTGCTAGTAATCTTTGCCTTTCTTCTGTTGGCCTTCTTTCCAGTTGGGCTACTGATGTGATTAGTCCAAATTTCTCTCCAATGAATTCTTTCAGGGAACGATAGTTGACCTGAATTTCTTCTTTGGCCACGGAGGAAGCAACAAATATTGCACCAGATGCTAGGGCATTAATGATTAAACCAACAGTTACTGGGTTCATTTAGTTCTCTCCAAGAGAATATTTTTAGGTTTAATATAACAAATTGCCAATTTTGACTCACTGCACAGTTTACTTTGGATATTTGAGGTAAAGAAATTGGTTTTTAATTACTTAATTTCAACTATTCTCTAAAGACGATTTCTCCATGTCTGATATGATTTGCAAACTCCTTTCATCAGATAATTCCTCTTGTCTGTTTTCGTTGAGAACTTGCTGTAGAAAATATAGATAGTTTCCCCAAGTAGTTTGAGTATTGGGATGTTCTTTTCCTAGCAGTTGCATACAAATTTTCAGTGCTTCCAAATACAATGGTTCTGCTTCTGTGTATCGCCCTTGATAGTCGTACAGTAATGCCAGATTGTTGAGACTCATGGCAACATCAGGATGTGAAGAGCCTAGGAGTTGCTTTGTCATCTCCAATGATTCTTTGTACAAAGGTTCTGCTTCTGTATATCGCCCTTGGGAGCGGTAGAGTAATGCCAGATTGTTAAGACTCATGGCAAAATCAGGATGTGAAGAGCCTAGGAGTTGCTTTATCATCTCCAATGCTTCTATGAACAAAAGTTCTGCTTCTGTATATCGCCCTTGGGAGCGGTAGAGTAATGCCAGATTGTTGAGACTCTTGGCAAAATCAGGATGTGAAGAGCCTAGCAGTTGCTTTATCATCTCCAATGATTCTTTGTACAAAGGTTCTGCTTCTGTGTATCGCTCTTGGTAATGGTAGAGTAATGCCAGATTGTGGAGACTCTTGGCAAAATCAGGATGTGAAGAGCCTAGGAGTTGCTTTATCATCTCCAATGCTTCTATGAACAAAAGTTCTGCTTCTGTGTATCGCCCTTGGGAGCGGTAGAGATTTGCCAGATTGTTGAGACTGGTGGCAAAATCAGGATGTGAAGAGCCTAGGAGTTGCTTTATCATCTCCAATGCTTCTATGAACAAAAGTTCTGCTTCTGTGTATCGCCCTTGGGAGTGGTAGAGTGCTGCCAGATTGTTGAGACTGGTGGCAACAGATGGATGTGAAGAGCCTAGGAGTTGCTTTGCCATCTCCAATGCTTCTATGAACAAAAGTTCTGCTTCTGTGTATCGCCCTTGATAGTCGTACAGTAATGCCAGATTGTTGAGACTCATGGCAACAGATGGATGTGAAGAGCCTAGGAGTTGCTTTTTCATCTTGTTGCTGTCATTCCTCCTGATGATTTCTGTAGCGCAGGTAAATTCCAAGCTTGTTTCTCTAACTCCTGTATCATTCTTTCCAACTTCCACCCAGACCTCCTCTTAAGAAAACGTCCTATCAATTCTAATCCCAAGGGTAAATATCCTAACCACTGACAGAGTTGTTTTGCTTCTTCTATTTGCTCTGCTACACGAAGCTCACCAATTAATACCTCTAACAATTCTAAGGCAGCACTCTCATTTAATACTTCCAAACGCAAATTTTCAAATGATTCTGACAGCCAATATCTGCGGGTAGTAATGAGTAATTTGAAACGTTGTGACTGTGGCGGTAAATAACGTTCAATTTCTTCATACTTATCCACATCATCTAAAATAATTAGTACATCTCCTGCTGGTTGCCAGTTTGACCAACAGTAGTCAAGATACTGTGCTACAGTCCAACCTTCTGCGGGAAATAGCTAATGAAATTCTGAAGTTACAGGCAGTTAGTGGTGAAAAGAAATCCAAAAAAAAGCAAGGTTCTAACTTAATTAATTGTTGCGGTGATGTAGCGGAAGAGAGCTGTGAGTGTGTTTTGTCGGACTGTAGTTGTAATGGCTGTGATTTTCCAGAATTAGATTGTGGTAGCTGCGAATTAGATTGTAGCCCAGACTTTGGCAGTTGTGGTTCATAATCATCATAGGTATAGTCGGCAAATATCCAGTCTATTAAACTTTTCCAGAAAAGAGGGAGTAGGGAATAGGGGGAAAGAATTGATAATTTATATGCGATAAGGGAACGAATTGGTTAGGACATAGAATGCTGATAAACCTTAGACAGAGAAATGGTTTTCCTACTGTTCCCTGTTCCCTATTCCCTGTTCCCTGCTTTACGATAAATTTTCAATTACTTTGTCAATCAAATCACAACCTTGTTCCACCGTTTCCACTTTTGCCAATTTACCCCGCAACTCCCCTGCTCCAGGAAAACCCTTAGCATACCAAGTCATGTGTTTGCGGGCTTGACGAATACCGCGATCGCCCTTATATTCCCATAGTGCCTGTAAATGTTCTTTAGCACATTCCAGTTTTTCTACTGCAGTAGGCGCTACTTTTTCTGCACCATTTTTCAAGAAATAATCAATTTCTCCCACCAAAAATGGATAACCCAAAGTTCCACGGGAACACATTACCCCATCAGCACCAGTTTCCTCCAAACAACGTATTGCAGCATCCACAGAAAAAATATCCCCATTAGCAATAACTGGAATCGAAAGTATTTCCTTCACTTTTGTAATCCACTCCCATCTTGCCGGGCCATTATATCCTTGGGCACGAGTCCGACCATGTAAAGTTAACATTTGTGCGCCAGCATCTTCCATTCTTTTAGCAAATTCAAGGATATTAATTTCTTTATTACTCCAACCAATTCTTGTTTTTACAGTAACAGGAACAGGCACAGCTTTTACGACTTTACTAACAATTTCTCCTGCTAATTCTGGCTGTCTTAATAATGAAGAACCCCCACCATTTTTGGTGATTTTATTAACAGGACAACCCATATTAATATCAACAGTATCCGCCCCTTCTTTTACAGCCATTTCTGCTGCTTCCGCCAAAAAATCTGGGCGACAATCAAATAATTGAATACTTATTGGTCGCTCATTATTATCAACTTCCATTATTTGAGGTAATTCTTTCACATAATGTAATCCTGTGGCGTTTACCATTTCAGTGTACATCATTGACTCTGGAGCATGACGACGTACTAGACGACGAAATACTAAATCTGTTACACCAGATAATGGTGATTGAAGTACACGACTTTTTACTTCAAAATTACCAATTTTTAGTGGAGTAGCTAATTTTTGTTTTAATTCAGGAGATAGAACAGTCATTTCAGTTATCAGTTATCAATACCAAAACGGGCAAGATGCCCATTCCACTCTCTGAATTATATCATGTCCGGTGGCATTTTTTGTGTGTAAAATTAAGTCAAAATTGGATGCTAGCGTAGTAGTTCCGCTAATTCTGTTTCACTTTGCACTTGAAGATTGGTTCAGAAAAAGTAAACATTCAGCTATTAGCTGTCAGCAAAAAAACTTTCTCTTTAAGAACAGTGTTTAAATTAACAATTGACTTTAAAGTTAAGGGAACCAACTTTTGTAGTAAGACAATTAAATATTGCTTTGATCGTAAACTAAAAGCAATAGCTGATAGCTGATAGCTGATAGCTGATAGCTGACGGCTGAATGCTTATCAGAAAAATATCTGACACGATATTTTCTGGGTTTGTTAAATCAATTAGTAAGTTATTTTCTTGAGGTATTAGTCTCATAAATTCGTCCTTTTTTTCTATATTTATCATAATTTTTTAATTGATTTTAACAAAGATTTTGAGTAAGCATTCAGCAGTCAGCTTTTAGCTAGCCTCCTGCGGAGGAACTACGTTAACAGCTATTGACGATCAGAGGAGGTAAAAGCAATTGAGAAATGCAATTTATAAATTTGGATAGAATTAAAAATTACTGTAAAATTACGCTTCTTTAAACTTATAAGAAATTATTCATTATTTGCTGATAGCTGACTGCTAAGAGCTGAATGCTTACGACTTTGATTATCAAAATCTTAGTTTTTTACATTTATATTAAGTTTTTTTGCATAGATTTGATATATTATTAATATAATGTTATATATTCTGTTGTTATAAACTTTTATCTCAACATTTTGGAGCAGTATCATGGAAATTTTTCAGAAAGTAATATCTGTATTAGCTTTTTTATCCATAGGATTTTCTCTCGCAGAAGTTTACTTAACAATGAATCCAGTCTGGAAGCGAAAACATGAGCGTGTAGTTGCAGAAAGTCAATCTGTTAGTGGTAATCTACTTTCTTTTACTATTGGAACTATTTTTGCAATTAACTCTCTTTTCACTGGAGAATATGTAGGTTTTATAGACAACATATTATTTAATGGTTTGGCATTGTTCTATATTTTTGTAGGAATGTCATTATGGGTACCAGGAGAAAGAAAAAAAGGCTTCTGGACTTTAATCAAAGAAGCCCTTAATTTTGAAAGAAAAGAAGCTGGAGATTTAGCCAAGTCATTTTTAAAACCTTCAGGAGCTAAAAAAATTATCAGTATTTTAAGCCAGGTAGCTATGATTGATGAAGTAATTGACCCCAGAGAAAAAGAGTTTATTCAATCATTTGCAGACCATTGGGGTATTAATTTTTCCTGGGATAATTTAACAACAAATAGAATAGCAGATGCTTCTGTAAATTTGATAAATTTACGTCAGGATGTAAATGATTATTTGGCAACTTCCCCACCTCAAAAACAAGTATCAGAATTAAAAGATATTATCAATGCTCTGGTGAATATTGATGAAGAAGTTTCTGAAAAAGAAAGGCTAATTATGGGAGAATTAGATGGCTTACTTTCTGAATACATTAGTCAAGAGTCAAATGCTGCTAGATATCATGTAATAGTAGCGCCACAAAACGAACGGCAGATTCAAGTAGTAACTACTTCACTACCAGAATTAACAAGATATGAAGTAGGAGAAGGATTTGCTTATAATAGCGGTCCTTTTTATTCTAAAGAATATGCAGATATTATATCTGATGGTTATCGCAGTCTTAATCTTTTCAGCATTGTGACTTTAACTCTTCCTACAGAAATAAATTCTATAAATTCTGAGGATGATTTAACAATTAATAATGAATAATTAATAATTAATAATTAATAATTAATAATGAATAATTAATAATTATTAATTACCTCTCCTTGAAAAGAAGAGGATTGACTAATAATGAAAATTTTTCTTTATTATCCCCTTAAAAGGGGAGGCTTTAAACCACAATTTTTCGGTAAGCAAATTAATCAATTTTTATGAAGAGGGAAGAAGGAAGAAGAAAGAAGGAAGAGGGAAGAGGGATTTTTTTTGCAGTTCTGTAATCTGAAGAGATACCAATCATGCTTCCATTTTCCATACCTTATGAGTTTTGGTACTATTGTGAAGCATATTGGACTATAATAGCATTTTGAAAAAAGAATGTTACGAATAATAAGCGTGATTAAAAGGCTTTAAATGAGATGTCTAATAGACATCTCCGATAATAAAAAATTAAATCAATAGACATCTCTAAAAATCAAAAACAAAATCAATTCTTACACAGAAATTATCAATTATTTCTCCCTACTGCCTACTCCCTCTTTTGGAGGAGATATCTAATTAGGGTTTGCTGATTAAATATCAAATAATTACCAGATAAAGGTTTGAGCCTTTTTAGGTATTAAAAAAGTACATGGTTTTCAGCTCTTCATGGTCAAAAAGTTAGCACTTTTAGCGCATAGTTGGGCAAAAAAATTCTCCCCTACTCCCCCGCTCCCCTACTCCCTACTCCCTACTCCCTCTATAATTTTGAAATGCTTGACTAAAGAATAGAAACTGTATGATTAAAAACCAAAAAAATCATGAAACAGTCGGTATTGCAGCAATTGGTTATTATATTCCTTCAGGAGTTATGACTAGCGAAGCGATCGCTAAACTAGCAGATATTCCCCTGTGGGTTTTGACAGAAAAGATAGGCATGGAAAAAAAATCAATTGCTGCTGAAGACGAACATCCTAGTGATATGGGAATTAAAGCAGCAATATCGGCTATAAATAAAGCTCAAATTCAACCAGAAGAAATAGATTTAATTGCTTATTGTGGTGTGGGAGATTACGATTACAGATTTTGGTCTCCCGCAGCTAAAATACAAGGTATTATTGGTGCTGAAAATGTTCATGCTTTTGAAGTTAGAAATTTTTGCAACAGTGGCAATTTAGGTATTCATATTTGCCGGAATATGTTGCTGGCAGATTCGAGCTTAAATTATGCTTTAGTTGTTTGTAGCGATAAATTATCCCAGTTGCTTAATTACTCAGATAAAAATACAAACTCCATACTTTTTTTCGCCGACGGTGCCGCCGCCGCCCTGTTAAAAAAAGGAGAGTCTAGTAACAAAATTATCTCCTATCATGGCATGACTGATGGGAAATTAGCTGATTTTATTCGAGTACCTTTGGGCGGTACTAAATTGCCTGTAAAAAGTGAAAATCTTGACTTAAGACTTAATTATATCCAAGTAGAAGACTGTGAAAAATTAGACTAAATTTTATCAGAAATTTATTTAAAAAATTATAAAAAAGTTATAATAACTGCATTACAAAAAAGTGGATTTTCCATAAAAGAAATAGATTTTTTGTTTACTAATCAAATTAAAAAAAGCTTATTATCATCAATTTTTGAATCTCTGAAATTAAGCGAAAAAAATACATTTATTTCTTTAAAAAAAACGGTCATTTAGGAGCAACAGATACTTTATTTGGTTTGGCTAAAACTATAGAATTAGAGAAAATAAAACCTGGTAATTTAGTAGTTTTAGCCAGTAGCGCTGCTGGGTTTTCTTGGGGAGCAACTGTGATTAAATATTAAGTAAGCATTCAGCCGTCAGCTATCAGCCATCAGCTATTGCTTTTAGTTTACGATAAAACCTTTATTAGATCAAATCCGGTAGCATTGGTGTAATAAGAAAGTGCGAGGTTTTAGGTGGTAATGGTTCAAAAATTTAGGATTTTGCTCAAGAGTTGGGCAGAAAAATTAAGGGATGATTCTTCCTACTATCTCTTCTATAAATTCCCATTTATCCTGACTCCTGACTCCTGACTCCTACCCTCATCCATAAGACTTTTCTGGAATTTTTTAAAAAGATTAGCAGTTAACATAGGAAAAACTATCTATCAACTCAAACATGAATTACTCTCAGATTATCTCCTCCAAGAACTGAAGAAGCCCACAATAAAATTCAGGGCTATTTTGATTGGATAGGTGTTTTTTTATTCTTGTTTTTTAAATGGTAAAAATCTTGAGGCGTTAGCGGAGCTTTGCGTCAGCAATCGCTATAATTTTTCAAGCGTTAGCGGAGCTTTGCGTCAGCAATCGCCTAAATTAGTAGACGCTATGTATAGTGTCCTTGCGTAAGTCCTGTTTTATTGAACTATTGAAGAGGCGATCGCTAGACGGCAAACACAACACATAACTTACGGTTTGCCACAATGGCAACAAAGCCCTCAAGGAGCGTAAATTAGTAAAGAGTAAAGGAGCAAAATTATAAAAGCTTCTAAAAGTCCACTATTCCCTGATGTTCGGTAAACACGCCTTCATGGAATGGTCTAAATAATCGCAGTATAGATATAAGTAACTTAATCTTAAAGACTGTATAAAAAATGGACAGGCCCTGGACTAAATCCAGAAGGCTCAAATATTAGTCCTTAAGTCAACCTCAAAAACTAGGGTTGACAAAAAGTAAAAATTTTTGTAGTAATTTGGAGCAAAAAAACTCTTATGGCAAAAGTAGTCGGAATTGACTTAGGTACAACAAACTCCTGCGTTGCAGTTATGGAAGGCGGTAAACCCACAGTAATTGCTAATGCAGAAGGTTTCCGTACAACCCCATCTGTAGTTGCCTATGGTAAAAAAGAAGAGCAACTCGTAGGGCAAATCGCCAAACGTCAAGCGGTGATGAACACCCAAAACACCTTTTACTCAGTAAAGCGGTTCATCGGGCGTAGATTTGATGAAGTAACTAATGAAACCACAGAAGTTTCCTATAAAGTACTAAATGTTAATGGTAACGTTAAATTAGATTGTCCAGCATTAGAAAAACAATTTGCCCCTGAAGAAATTTCAGCCCAGGTTCTGCGTAAACTGGTTGAAGATGCTAGTAAATATCTGAACGAAACAGTAACACAAGCAGTAATTACCGTACCAGCTTATTTCAACGACTCCCAAAGACAGGCAACCAAAGATGCAGGTAGAATCGCTGGTGTAGAAGTATTGCGGATCATCAACGAACCTACAGCAGCTTCTCTAGCTTATGGGTTAGATAAGAAAAGTAACGAAACTATCTTAGTATTTGACCTTGGTGGTGGTACATTTGACGTTTCCATTCTAGAAGTAGGTGATGGTGTATTTGAAGTATTAGCTACTTCTGGCGATACTCACCTTGGTGGTGACGACTTTGATAAGAAAATTGTTGATTTCCTCGCTAAGGAATTTGAAAAAGCAGAAGGAATAGACCTGCGTAAAGATAAGCAAGCACTGCAACGTTTAACAGAAGCAGCAGAAAAAGCTAAGATTGAACTTTCTAGCGTTACTCAGACAGAGATTAACCTGCCATTTATTACCGCTACTCAAGATGGACCTAAGCACTTAGATACCACCTTAACTAGAGGTAAATTTGAAGAACTCTGTGCTGACCTGATCGACCGCTGTCGCATTCCTGTAGAAAACGCCATTAGAGATGCTAAGTTAGACAAAAGTTCTATTGATGAAGTAGTATTAGTTGGTGGTTCTACTCGGATTCCAGCAGTCCATGATGTAGTTAAGAAAGTCCTCGGCAAAGATCCTAATCAAAGTGTTAACCCTGATGAAGTGGTAGCTGTTGGTGCTGCAATTCAAGCAGGTGTATTAGCGGGTGAAGTTAAAGACATTCTCTTGTTAGACGTTACTCCTCTATCTCTGGGTGTAGAAACCTTGGGTGGGGTAATGACCAAAATTATTCCTCGTAACACTACTATCCCTACCAAAAAGTCAGAAGTGTTCTCAACTGCTGTAGATGGTCAGACAAATGTAGAAATTCATGTACTGCAGGGCGAGCGGGAAATGTCTAACGACAACAAGAGTTTAGGAACTTTCCGCTTAGATGGTATTCCGGCAGCACCTCGTGGCGTACCTCAAATTGAAGTTACCTTTGATATTGACGCTAACGGTATTCTGAATGTAGCTGCGAAGGATAAAGGTACTGGTAAGGAACAGTCTATCAGTATTACAGGTGCTTCCACTTTACCAGATTCTGAAGTTGAGCGGATGGTGAAAGAAGCAGAAGCTAATGCTGCTGCTGACCAAGAGCGTCGTGAAAAAATTGACCGCAAAAACCAAGCAGACTCTTTAGCATATCAAGCTGAGAAGCAAATTCAGGAGTTGGGAGATAAAGTTTCTGAAGCTGATAAGACTAAGATTGAAGGATTGATTAAGGATTTGCGCGATGCTGTTTCTCAAGAAGATGACGAGCGTATTCAGTCTCTAACTACTGAGTTGCAACAAGCTCTCTATGCTGTGAGCAGCAGTATTTATGAACAAGCTGGTGGGGCAACTCCTGATGGAGCAACTCCTCCTAATGGTGATGGTGCTGCTGAGTCTTCCTCAAGTTCTGCTGGTGGAGATGATGTAATTGATGCTGACTTTACTGAAACTAAAAAATAAGTAGTCTCGGCGTTGCTGAAGGAGTCAGGAGTCAGGAGTCAGGAGTCAGGAGGGAAGAAAGAAGAAGTAAACAGGAGTAGAAGGAAAAAGTTTTTTACTCGCCCTCCGATCCGGACATGATATCATACCTCAAATCAGCAACGCTGTAGTCTCTAACCATAAAGTTTAATGAGATGTAGGGTGTGGGTGATGTCAAACCCTACTTAATTTACACATTTATTGAATTTTACCGAATAATTAAGGTTTAAAGGAGAGGCTTTAAAGGAGAAAAAAGCGGTCAAGGGATGCTGAGGAAACCTAGCCATATCCAATTGACCAAGAGAAGAAACAATTTTCCTTTGAGTCAATCCTCTTCTTTTTAAGGAGAGGTAATTATTAATTATTAATTATTAATTATTAATTGTTGAATCACATACTTCCAATGGCAAAACCATCTACCACTACTTCTGGCGATCGCTCTCAAGCAGCTAAGGTCAGAGAACTGCGTAAAATTAGCGATTTACTCGATAATGCTGTTCGCGTTCCTGGTACTTCTTATAGCGTTGGTATTGACCCACTTCTAGGATTGATTCCTGGGGGTGGTGATTTTTTAGGAGGACTTATTTCTGTTTATATTGTATTTTCAGGAGCAATGATGGGTTTGCCCCGGGAAACTCTGATACGAATGGCTTATAATATTGTATTTGATTATTTGGTAGGAATTGTGCCTGTTCTTGGAGATTTGTTTGATGTTGCTTGGAAGGCAAATTCTAAAAATATGGATATTATGGAGGCTCATTTAGAATCTCCTAAAAATAGTAAAAGTGCCAGTCGCTGGTTTGTTTTTTTGCTGTTGGGTGGTTTAATTTTATTTGTTATTATTCTTGCTGCTTTGGGGGTTTTAGTTATTAGTTTATTGGTGCAGATTTTACAGTTTATTACATCGGGTTAGGTTGAGAAAAATGGTTCTAAAAATTGCCCTTTTCAACCATAAAGGTGGGGTTAGTAAGACAACAACAACATTTAATTTAGGTTGGATGTTAGCATCGAAGGGAAAAAGAGTAATCCTAGTAGATACAGACCCACAATGCAATTTAACAGGTATGGTATTGGGGTTTTCTCGTAAACAAGAATTAGAAGAAATTTACAGTAAAAACCAAGATATTAAATCTGCTTTAGCACCTGCTTTCGAGTCTCAGCCAAGATTAGTAGAAGCGGTTAATTGTATTTCTATTGAACGACAGGATGGTTTATTTCTGTTACCTGGTCATGTAGGATTAGCTGAATATGAGGTAACTCTAGGAATAGCTCAAGAATTAAGTGGTTCGATTCAAACTCTTCAAAACCTTCCTGGTTCAATTTCCTATTTATTTGAAAAAACAGCAGAAAAATTTTCTGCCGACTATATTTTAATTGATATGAGTCCTAGTTTAAGTTCAATAAATCAGAACTTACTTATGACTAGCAATTTTTTTATTGTGCCTACTGTTCCTGACTTTTTTTCTATAATGGCAATTGATTCACTAGCTAGAATAATGCCAAAATGGCATATTTGGGCAGAAAAAGCTAGTGACTTAAAAGTTTTGAAAGAAGCTACTTATCCTTTTCCAAAAGTAACACCTCTTTTTTTAGGAACAATTATCCAAAACTATCGAATCATATATCAAAAACCTTCTGCTAGTTTTCAGGAATGGATAGATAAAATTCAAAAAGCTGTTTTAGATGAATTAGTTCCATCATTAAAAGAACAAAATATGTTATTACCGAATCAAGTTTACTCTTCTCAAAATATTAATAACTATTGTTTAACTCAAATGTCTGATTTTAATAGTCTTATTGCCATATCTCAGAACTGTCAAACACCTGTTTTTGCATTGACAAAGGAGCAAATTAAACAAGGTGGTAAACGAGGTACACAAGTTTTAGAAAGTACCTTAAAAGCACAAAGTACTTTTAAAGATAATTTCTCAACTCTAGCTGATCGAATTATTAATTTGACCTCTAATGCAGTCTGCGCTTGACCAGTTTCATATCAGTATTAATCGCGTTAGAGATTTGATAGCTGTTCATAACTCTGTTAAAGCGCAGTCTACTTCTGCTCTCGATCTTTCAGATATCTTAAGAGCTGCCTTAGTTCTAGCTGTAAGTGCCTTAGATTATTATATACATGAAGTTGTCACACTAGGAATGCTAGAAATACATCGAGGTTTGCGTCCTGAACCCCCTGCATTTTCTCGTTTTCAAATTTCTTTAGGCACTGCAAGAAAGGGGTTAAAAAATCCTCCTGATTTTGCATCTTATTTAGAAGATGAAATTCGACAACGACATAGTTATAAAAGTTTTCAACAACCAGATAGTATTGCAGATGCAATTAGGCTAATTTCAGATAAAAAATTGTGGCAAGAAGTTGGAAATATTATGGGTAGGCCAGACAAAGATATTAAGCAAGAATTAAAAATTATTATTGACCGTCGAAATAAGATTGCTCACGAAGCTGATATAGACCCTACTTTAAGTTTAGGCAATAGATGGGGAATTGACGAAATTATGGTGGGCGATGCAGTTGACTTTATTGAAGAGGTTGTTGATAGTATTCATTCAATTTTTTGATAATTTTTTTTATACTGAAATGTTGCGCTCCGATTCCAAATTTAACAAATAACCTTACGTCAATCTCCTCTTCAGGTAAATCGAAAAAAAACCTCGGTTTTGAGTGTTTTGATTATTAGTTTATTACTACAAATTATCCAATTTATTGCATCGGGTTAGGGATTAATATCAAGCAAATTCGCAATTATTCTTTAGTAGTAGAACAACTCAAGTAACCACCCCAATGTTGAGGTGGTTATTAACTGCTATAAAAACGAGATTAGCAAGTGTTATTGGTATTAGCGTTTAACTTAACCTTGCAGTAATTATAGTCTAATCTTTACAGACTTATACATTATAAATCAAGAGGACTATTGCTATAACCCAAAAAAAATATATTTCCAATCACAAACTTTTTCTTCCCTTCTGCCTTCTGCCTTCTGCCTTCTGCCTTCTTCCTTCTTCCTTCTTCCTTCTTTCTTCTTCCTTCTGCCATATCACTTAGTCTGAAAAATATTTTGTACCATTTTCTTATCCGTACTCGCCGCAGCATTATCCAGTTCCACAACTTCACCAGAATCTAATTCCCAACCTAATGCACCAATATTTTGTTCTGCCTGTGCTAGATTTTTTGCCCCCGGAATAGGAATTGTACCTTTACAAATACACCAGTTAATTGCTACTTGCGACATCGTTTTATTTCTTGACTTTGCGATTGCTTCCAAACATGATAATAGGGGGCGAACTCCTGGTAATATTTGCTTAAACAAAAAACCTCGAATACCTTGAGGAAGAGAACCATTTTCTGAATATTTTCCTGTTAATATTCCCAATGCTAAAGGACTATATGCAATTAATTTAATTCCCAATTCATCACAGATTTTTTTAACTCCTAATTCTGTCACAGGATAGGTTGATAATAGAGAATATTGAACCTGTAGAGTAGTTATAGGAATATGGCGATCGCGAAATTTTTCATACACTTTCATCAACCGTTTAGGCCCATAGTTCGATAGTCCCACACCTTTTACCTTACCTTGTTCGTATAAGTCAGCCAAACCATCTAAAAGTCCCCATTCCTGCCAGGGTAGATAATTCGCTGTAGACCAGTGCATCTGCACCAAATCGACATTTTTTCCAAGGCGTTGAGCGGATGCTTCGCCAGCAGAAATAATTGCTTGACGACCCCACCGCCAGGGATAAGCAGCAAGTTTTGTTGCAATGCAAATATTCTCTTGATTTGCACCTGTATATGCTTGGGAAAATTGCCCCAATAGCATTTCACTACGTCCATTTAATTTGCCTGTACCGTAGGAGTCACCTGTATCAAATAAAGTCACACCATTAGCAACACAAAGATTGAAGACATTTTGCAACTCATTATCCATACTTTCATCATATCCCCAGAGGAGGCGGTTGCCCCATGCCCATGTACCACAGCCCATTTTTGGTAGGATAAGTTTTTCTTTAGTTTGCATCCTGACTATTTCTCAATATTAGACATCTATATATTTTCTCACTATAGCGCCACGCGCCAGGGAATAGGGAATAGGGAACAGGGAATAGCAAACTGTAAAACAGAAATACGCTAACTGTCGTTAGGTTTCGTTAAGTTGGGCAGGTTTTGGGTGACGATTCTCACCCATCTCCCCATCCCCCCATCTCCCCATCTCCCCATCTCCCCATCTCCCCATCTCCCCATCTCCCCATCTAAGGTGTGTCGGTCCACTATGAGACTAA
>NZ_JAAHHG010000100.1:0-10002 GCF_010692555.1 Okeania sp. SIO3B5
AATTAGATAGTTAATCTAGGAGTCAGGAGTCAGAACTCAGGAGTCAGGAGAAAAGAGAATTTAGAAAGATTTGCTCTTTAGGTGAAGATGAAATTTTTTTTATACCGAACCCGAGCGGATTTGATATTACCAATGGATAATTTTTCTAATTGATAATGGATAATTAGGGTTTGCTGATTAAATCTAAAAGCATTGACATATCAAGGTTGAGCGCATTTTTTAGTTAAAAAAAGTCCAAGCTTAATGGTCGTAATGGTTCAAAAAATTAGCATTTTATGCACATAGTTGCGCAGCAATTACCCTTGATTATTCTTCCTCCTACCTCCTCTATAACTCCCATTTCTCCTGTCTTCCCCTCCCCTCCTGGGAGGGGCTAGGGGTGGGTTGGGAGGGGCTAGGGGTGGGTTGTCTCCTGTCTCCTACCCTTACCCATAAGACTTTTTCAGCAAACCCTAATTACAGCATATTTCGGGCAAATGAGGTACAGGGTAAATGATGAAAATCATGTAGCGTGGGCATCTTGCCTGCGTTTAGGCATCTTGCCCGCTTCGGGGTGTACCTCACGGGCAACGGAAAGCGCTGTAATAATGGATAATGATGAAAACCTCAAACTTTGAGTAACAAGAAAACTTTCTGAATGCAAAAAGTCTTCAATAGACATCTCCAGAAAAGAGGGAACAGGGAACAGGGAACAGGGAACAGGGAACAGGGAACAGGGAAGAACAATTGATAATTTATGGATAAGAATTGATTGTCTTTTTGATTTTTGGAGATGTCTAATTTAGTAAAAAAGTTAGCAATCAAATACAGCATATTTTGGGAAAATGAGGTACAAGCTTGAATGGTAAAATTCTTGTAGTGCGGGCATCTTGCCTACGATAGGTGTACCTCACTGGCAACGGGAACCGCTGTAATTAGGGTTTGCTGAAAAAGTATGAGTGGTAGGGGGAGAATCCAGCAATCCTGCAATCCATAATCCATAATCGGTGAAGTCAGGAGGAATGGGAATTATAGAAGAAGTAGTCAGAAGAATCGTAAAAGTGATTTTCTACCCCTCGAAATGCCGAAAATCTTAGATTTTTGAACCTGACCCACCTAAAAACTGGTACTCCCTTAGTACCTGAAAAGGGTAAAACCTTTACCTGTCAAGACGCGTGATATTTAATCAGCAAGCCCTAATTATCAATTATCCATTATCAATTATCCATTATTAAACCTCTTCTGCTGCACGCTCTATTAACTTTCGAGCTACAGATTGAGTGCCTGTATGTTGAAAGTAATTTGTGGTTTTATCTAAAAATGCAGCTACAACATCTAAAGCGTCATCGGAAAAATCGATAAAGCCACCAATTTTGTCAAAAATACTTTCTGGCGTTAAACCAACTGACCCAACCAAGTTATCCATCCACCCTTGAACTGCTCCGAAGGTCTCACGAATAAAGCCAAATTTGTCATCTCCAGGAATGGTATCGCTAATTGCTCCAAAAACTGCATTATCTGCAAAAGCACTTTCACCTTCTCCATCAAGGGTATCTTGTACTTTTTGCAGGAAGTCTGGACCCAAAGGTATCAAACCATCAAGACAAACTAAGGCAGCCATTCGCATTAGAGATGGACCACTATATTCCTCAGTCAGGTTTGTGACAAATTCTCCTGGATTAAGAATGGGCAGACCATTGAGTTTACTATAAGCTATTAACTCTGCTACAATTTTTAGGCACAGGTCAACAGATTGAGTTGTGTCAGCTTTGGGAGTTAAGCTACCTAAAAAGCTTAAAAAGGGGATTTTTTCACTGACTATTTCGGCCATAGCTGCTGCGGCAAGAGCGCCGTCTACATTATCAACTAGATTGTAATACCATATAGCTCCCTGGTATCCATTATCCGGGTCATTGTATAGCTCGATCGCTTTGTTGCGGATATCCATAATTCTGTCTGCATCTGTCTCACCTGTAATTGCTTCAATAGTTTTATCAAAACCTACTACATTTTCCCACTCGCCAGGTACTACGAAATCTAGAGCATTGAGTGTTTTTACTGTTAGATTATCACTAGGTAGTTCATCTAGTAATTCAATTATTGAATCGCTCACTTTTGACTCCTTTTTTTCTTAGTAGCTTGTGTTTTAGCTCTTCATTATTATTGATTGTATTTCTGCTCTTGTCATCAAAGTTTTTTTGACACAATTCTTAGCATTCTGAAATTATTTTATTAATTTATATCAAGTCTCATTAATTAACCATAATAAAAATGTTTTTATCTTTCAAATTGCTTCCTATTCCCTACTGTCTAAAATTTTTATTGTGGGTGTTCAAAGATATTACGATATAGTATTTGTCAATGATTTGTAAATATCTAGAGCGCTGAAAGACTTACTAAATAAGGAGATTGAGTTGACATCTCAAAAAAAATGCTATATTTAATTAAACAATTATAAAAAGGTGCTATTATGAAGCATTTATCTAAAACGGTAATAATTTTATTAGCCATCCTTAGTACTACTGCTTGTTCTAATTCTTCGTCTAAAACTAATTATTCTGAACCGAAAGTTAGCTATGCTTGCGTTACTGATAGTAATGGTACTCCTACAACTGTAGCTCAAAGTGAAAAACGGGGAAATATTCCTATTATTCGCTGGACATCAGATTTTGGTTTTGGTGAAGGTTATACTCCCCAAAGTCGTTGTGATGAAGTCTCTGCCAACTTCCAAAAATACTACAAACGAGGAATTTTAAACTATATTACTACTGGACAAAAAAATAATTACGACATTATTTGCGTTTCCAGTAAGTTTGGAGGTGGATGTTTAAGTGATGCAACTCAAGGACAACTTTGGACGCTCAAACGTGAAGACAATGCTAGCGAAGTTATTCCCAAAGTCTTTGATTTAGGTTATTTGGGTTCTGCACCTTTAGAACAAAGTGATGGAAGTGTAATCACTCGTCAGGGTTCGCAGGTTTATTTAGATGTTAAGAAACATCTAGAGCAAGCTCCAACTATGCCTTAAATATGCTTGTTTGACTCTTTCAAGACTTACGCACGGAAACCTAGAAACCTGGTTTTTTCCTAGATTTATATTGCTCAAACCCACAATTTTTCCTGGTAACTTGGTTTCTTTTCATAAGTCTTATCTTTTTTATTAAACAGAAAAATAGAGTGCGTTACCAACGCACTTTACATAAACTATTAAAGTGTTGTGCTGGGTAGCGATCGCTTCAAGATATAGCTTCACCAACATATTATAAAAACTTGAAAACCTACTACTTTTAAAAGTGATGAAAAAGCGATCGATATTAATTTCTCTTGTATGTTTGAGTGGTTTGACTGCTGGAGGTATCTTTTTTACTCCTACTATTGATGCCATTCAAGAAGAATTATTTGCTGCTAAATGTTCTAATCAATGGGTGCTTACAAATCCTAGTTTAACTGATATTAGAGAACGAGCTAAATTAATTACTACTAAAATTTACAGCAAAGATAGTGGTGGTTCTGGAGTAATTATTGCTCGTCAAAATGACACCTACACAATTCTTACTAATCAGCACGTTCTTAGTCAAGATTCTGACTTTCAACATCAAGTAAAAATGCCTGATGGAGAAATTTATGATGCTGAAGTAGTTAGAAATATTAGCTTTGGTGAGGATGATATTGCTTTATTAGAAGTGCGTAGTCAGAAAGATTATTCTACTGCAATTATTGCACCAAAAAATTCTCCAATTTATGCAAAAGATACTGTTTATGCAACAGGTTTTCCCTACGATCAGGAGGAAGTAATTGCTAACGAAGGAAAAATTATTCAGCAATTATCTAAATCCTTTGAAGGTGGATATGAGATTGGTTATACAAATGATGTTAAAAAAGGTATGAGTGGAGGTCCGGTTTTAAATAAACGTGGAGAATTAATTGCCATTAATGGAATTTTGGCTTATCCTTTGTTTGGTAAAAAATACATATTTGATGATGGAATTACTCCGACAGAAGAAGAGCAAAAATTGATGCAAAAGTCTAATTGGAGTATTCCTATTCATACCGTAGTTTCTCAAGCACCAGATATGTTTCCTCCAGGAGTAGTCAGGGAAAATCGTGCGATCGCTAGTCAAATAACTGTTTATATTGATGATATAGATGAAGAAAATAGACGGGATAGTAATGGTTCTGGTGTAATTATAGCTCGTGATGGAAATACCTACACTGTTTTAACTGCTGCTCATACTTTTACAGGTAAACGTTCCAGTAAATATATTAACCAAGATCCTACTCAATTTTCTATTCCTACAAAAACCTATGAAATTGTTACTGCTGACGGAAAATGTCATAGTATAGAAAGAAAAAGTATTCGTTTTCTCGACGAAGCAGCTAATCTAGATTTAGCAGTATTGAAGTTTACTAGCAGACATAATTATTCTGTAGCTAAACTTGCTGATTATCAATTAGCAGTACAAGAGAGTCGATGGATATTTGTTTCAGGATGGTATCCTACAGAAACAGGAATTAGTAAACCTTTAAATCCTGGTGTTTTATTTAGTAAACAACAAGGGGCAATTAATGCTAAGAATTCTGCCTCTCAAACTGAAGGTTATGAGTTAGTGTATACTAATCAAACTAAAGGTGGCATGAGTGGAGGTCCGATATTAGATAATCAAGGGCGATTAATTGGCATTCATGGACGTGCTGATGGTACTAATTATAATGGTGAAATTTTTTATTTGGGTTATAGTTTGGGTATTCCTATTAGCAAGTTTTTAAATGTTGCTAATTTAGTTGATATTAATCCAGAGAATTTAGAAGTAGCAACAAACAAACCACGACAAACTACTGATGAAGAAAAGAGCGAAATTCGTAATCATTTTGAGTTTGATGTTCCCTCTGAAAAAGACGGTGCAAATGCTTGGGTAAATTTGGGCAATCAACTATGGCGATTTTCTGAGTATGATATTGCTATTGAAGCTTACAACCAAGCGATTGAAAAAGACCCTGATTCAGCTTTAGGTTATTATGCGAAAGGATTAGCTCAACGAGATAGAGGGTATGATACAGACAATATTCAATATCATCGTGAGGCTCTAAAATCCTTTGAAAATGCTATTAAACATGAAAATAATTTCTATGAAGCATGGCGAGAAAAAGCTAGAATCCTTTTAGTTTTAAAACACGATAAAGCATATCCTAATGCTTTAAATGATGCTCTTTTTGCAATTGATAAAGCAATTAAGCTTAATCAGGAAAACCCTAAACTATCTAAGAAAGATATTAATTTATATGTGCTTCAATCTAGTATTTACATCGCAATGGAAAGATACGATAAAGCAAAAAGATCATTAGATGAAGCTATTAGACTTGCTGAAGATCGGCAACCAATTCTCTATGTTTATAGAGGAAGTGTATTAGAATCAGAGAAAAAACTAGATGAAGCAGAAGCAGATTTTACTAAAGCAATTCAACTTGATAAAACTTCTCCGGATAATTATTTAGCTCGTGCTAATTTCTATTATGGTCGTGTGAAAGATATTGAGAAAGCAGAAGCAGATATTGAGAAAGCAGAAGCAGACTTTACTAAAGCAATTAACTTAAACCCTGACTATGCCGAAGCTTATTATCAGCGAGGAAATTTAAGGTTAAATTGGGAAAATTATCAAGGTGCAATTGATGATTACGAGGAAGCTATTCGGATTTTGCCTGGTTATGCTGATGCTTATTATCAAAGAGCAAGGGCGTTAACAAAAATCAATAATATATCAGAGGCGATCGCTAATTTAGAGGAAGCAGGAAAACTTTATTATAACAGGCAAAATGAAACAGCTTTTTTATTAACAATAAATCGGATTAAACAGCTAGAAAATCGAACATCTAAATCGAAATTAGCTCGCTATCAAGGTGATGTTAAGGAAATGCCTCACAATGGAGATGGTAAAATCTCCGTTGAAGTTCTTAAACTTGATTTAGCTTCTCAAAAAATTACCTTAGAAATGAGTCTATATAATGGCTTAATTGGTGAAGCAGAGTTAGTTGGTACAATTGATAAGGATAATAAAGTTACTGTTTCAGGATATACTTTCAATCCTGAAGTTGGAGGATTTTTTGATACTGAAATGCAGTTTCAATTAGTAGATAATGAAATTATCGATGGAAAATATAAATTTACTGCCCAAGGTAGTAATGATAATCCTTTGACAATTTATGAAGGCACACTATCTAATGTATCTCAAACTGAAGGTGAACCTCTTGAATTAAATCAAAAAGAGGAAGATAATTATGTAAATATTTACAACTGAAGATTTTAGGTTCTAGGACTAGAAATTCATCATTAAATTTAATCAATTTATCAGGAGTGTATAGCATACACCCTTTCTTGATCCATACTTTTTGGTTAATGTAATCAGGACTTACGCACGAGGCAGGAAAAAGTAGCGTTTGAGATTGCTTCCCTGTCGGTCGCAATGACGGAAATACGTTCTACTGCGTAAGTCCTATTAATGTAACCTTATATAAACAGAACTTACGCAAAGACACTACATATAGTAGACAAGAATTATAGCACTATGGTACATATAGTGTTTTTACCATCAAAATGCGTAAGTTCTGATAAACATAATAGTACGGTCATATGGTTAGGCGATCGCGATAAAGATGCAGAGAATTATTACAGCATCTCTAACTCATTCGCGATCGTATCTTTTTAAGATTAATAATTAATTCTCTAGCAATGTTTCAAATAACGAGCATATACATAACCATAACAAGGATATGAAATTTTTGCCCAAGCACCATCGTAACCAATAACACGAACACGAGTACCTCGATGTAATCTGTTTATAACTTTACCCCAAGGATATGTTCTCACTCGCAAATTTTTATGACGAGTTGCTACTCGACGACAACTACCGTAATGCTTACTACCATGACCATAACTATGAGCGAGTTGCTCTTCACCTTCAGTGGGGATTGTAGTGATAGACTGCTCTACACTTTTGGTATTCTGAGGCGATCCTACTGCTACAGAAGTAAGACTCATACTACCAAGAGCAGCAATTGATAATAAAGTACTCACTGCTACAGATTTTGTCCAATTTATCATCTGTTTAATTCCTTGAGCTGATTGAAGAAATTCCGACGCTTTCTTATACTGCTTCATAAAACTGATACAAAGCATCACATAACGTGACAAATTGATGTTTACTTCCTGCTTCTTGTGAGGCCGTCGGCGGTTACTCATCCACAGGCATTGACGGTCAAGCCAACCGCACCTCTACACTCTATACTTACATTTAAGTCTTTGTCAATTAACATAACTAAAAAAGTCCTCAAACCCTTACTACGCCGTTCCTAGTAGGGAGCGGGATTTCTGGAGAACTCTATATCTATATAGATAGACTGCCAGAAATGCGAATAGCAGCGATTAGTGCAGAAGATACAAATTTCACCCTCGTTACTACTTGCGTGTGAGAACTAGCGTATTATGTCGCCCTCCGTATCGCAAATTGTTAACTAAGTCGAAACTCTCAGAAAAGATACCCCCGGACAAGACATTGAATATTAATTTTGTTTAATCTCATCTTATTATTTGTCTATACTCATCTTTCCACCTTTTAAGATATTGACATTAAGCTTCTACTGTGATATGCAAATAACAGAGTAATTAGTAATGATCGCTCACCGCTCTATTTTTAGTTTCTATATCAAGAATTTTTATGTCATCTAATCAAAAGCTTTACGAAGGTAAAGCAAAAATTTTATATACTACTGACGACCCAGAAATATTACTTACTTCTTTTAAAGATGATGCCACAGCATTTAATGCTCAAAAAAGAGGCACAATAACTGGGAAAGGTAGAATTAATTGCACTATTTCTAGTCATATATTTAAACTACTGGAAGCTAATGGCATACCTACTCATTTTATTGACTGTCCTGCACCAGATAAAATGAGAGTCCGAAAGGTGAAAATTTTGCTTATTGAAGTTATTGTGAGAAATATTGCTGCGGGTAGTCTTTGTAAACAAACTGGATTAGCAGAAGGAACTGTGTTGAAGTTTCCTTTAGTAGAATATTGCTATAAAAATGATAGTCTTCAAGACCCACTTTTGACACGCGATCGCCTCTTAATAATGGAACTAGCTACCCCAGAACAATTAGAACAAATACGGACTTTTGCCCTAAAAATTAATGATATTCTCAAAAATTTCTTTAACCAATGTCAAATTACTTTGGTGGACTTCAAACTCGAATTTGGCCTAGATTGGCAAAATAATTTGATTCTTGCGGACGAAATAAGTCCAGATAGCTGCCGACTTTGGGACCAATCTCAAACTGATTCAAACTTGAGAGTAATGGACAAGGACCGTTTCCGTCGCGACTTAGGCAATGTAGAAACGGCATATCAACAAGTATTAGAAAGGATTTTGGCTCAGACGGGTTGAGAACCCTGTCTATGGTGTACAATTTTACAGTTTGTATGGAAAATTTAATTGGTGTGTGGATTGTAGGGGATAGAATAATATGCGCTTGTCTCCGTTTTTAGTGGTAATTTTTGCTGCTTCAACAACTTTTGGAATCTCAAAATCTGCTAATGCTCAAATATTGGAAAGTAATACTGATATAGATAGTAATTTTATTGCTATATCGATTAATTCAAGAAAACAATTTAACAAATTTTCTTCTACTAAATATTTTTTGGAGTTAGGGTCTAATTTACCTTCAAAAAAAGTATTTGGTAGTATTGGTAATAATTTTTCCGATATATCTTGGTCTAAAGAAGCAGTAAAACTTGATTTTTATGCTTTAATTAAGGTTAGAGAAATTACAAAACCTGTAATTTTTGGTAAAAGTTTAAATAGTAAATACAGTTCTGTTTTTAATAAGGAATTTGCAGATTTTTTCGCTTTTGCTTTAGAAAATATTGAAAATCAACATATTTCTCAACTAGCTCTAATCAATAAAACAGTAGAAACTAAATTAGAGCCAGTCACAAATAAACAGTTTGCTGCTGAGATTTCTACTTCAGAAATTGTAGAAACTCAAAGTAAAAATCCTCAGAATTCTGAGTTGGCAAAGGGTGTAGAAACTAAATCAGAACCAACCATTAATAAACAGTTTGATTCGGAAATTTCTACTTTAAAAATTGTGGATGACCGGAGGGAAAATCCTGAAAATTTTGAGTTGGCAAAGGGTGTAGAAACTAAATCAGAACCAATCATCAATAAACAGTTTGATTCGGAAATTCCTACTTCAGAAATTGTAGAAAATCAAAGGGAAAATCCTCAGAATTTTGAGTTGGCAAAGGGTGTAGGAACTAAATCAGAACCAACCATCAATAAACAGTTTGATTCGGAAATTCCTACTTCAGAAATTGTAGAAAATCAAAGGGAAAATCCTCAGAATTTTGAGTTGGCAAAGGGTGTAGGAACTAAATCAGAACCAACCATCAATAAACAGTTTGATTCGGAAATTCCTACTTCAGAAATTGTAGAAAATCAAAGGGAAAATCCTCAGAATTTTGAGTTGGCAAAGGGTGTAGAAACTAAATCGGAACCAATCATCAATAAACAGTTTGATTCGGAAATTCCTACTTCAGAAATTGTAGAAAATCAAAGGAAAAATCCTCAGAATTTTGAGTTGGCAAAGGGTGTAGAAACTAAATCGGAACCAATCATCAATAAACAGTTTGATTCGGAAATTCCTACTTCAGAAATTGTAGAAAATCAAAGGAAAAATCCTCAGAATTTTGAGTTGGCAAAGGGTGTAGAAACTAAATCGGAACCAATCATCAATAAACAGTTTGATTCGGAAATTCCTACTTCAGAAATTGTAGAAAATCAAAGGAAAAATCCTCAGAATTTTGAGTTGGCAAAGGGTGTAGAAACTAAATCAGAACCAATCATCAATAAACAGTTTGATTCGGAAATTCCTACTTCAGAAATTGTAGAAAATCAAAGGGAAAATCCTCAGAATTTTGAGTTGGCAAAGGGTGTAGGAACTAAATCAGAACCAACCATCAATAAACAG
>NZ_JAAHHG010000100.1:10012-26383 GCF_010692555.1 Okeania sp. SIO3B5
CATCAATAAACAGTTTGATTCGGAAATTCCTACTTCAGAAATTGTAGAAAATCAAAGGGAAAATCCTCAGAATTTTGAGTTGGCAAAGGGTGTAGGAACTAAATCAGAACCAACCATCAATAAACAGTTTGATTCGGAAATTCCTACTTCAGAAATTGTAGAAAATCAAAGGGAAAATCCTCAGAATTTTGAGTTGGCAAAGGGTGTAGAAACTAAATCGGAACCAATCATCAATAAACAGTTTGATTCGGAAATTCCTACTTCAGAAATTGTAGAAAATCAAAGGAAAAATCCTGAAAATTTCCAGTTGGCAAAGGGTGTAGAAACTAAATCAGAACCAACCATCAATAAACAGTTTGATTCTGAAATTCCTACTTCAGAAATTGTAGAAAATCAAAGGAAAAATCCTGAAAATTTCCAGTTGGCAAAGGGTGTAGAAACTAAATCAGAACCAACCATCAATAAACAGTTTGATTCTGAAATTCCTACTTCAGAAATTGTAGAAAATCAAAGGAAAAATCCTGAAAATTTCCAGTTGGCAAAGGGTGTAGAAACTAAATCAGAACCAACCATCAATAAACAGTTTGATTCTGAAATTTCTCAAAAAATAAATTTATCTGATAGTGAAATTACTCAAAATCAACAGAAATTAACATCAACATCATTAACATTAGACCCATCAGATAACTTGGCCCAAATTTCATCCCCAGAAGAAGTCCCCGAAAAACCAGATAGCGACACCCCACCCTCCGCAATAGAATCAGAAGAATTTACTCTTTCTCAATCACAACCAACAGAACCCTCTACAGGAGAAGCAGAACCCTTAGTGCTAGTCGCTGAAGTTGTAGTTAGTGGAGTAGACGGAGAACTAGAAGACCAAGTGTACCAAGTCATTACTACTCAAGCTGGACGTACCACAACTCGCTCTCAACTACAGAGAGACATTAACGCGATATTTGCCACTGGTTTCTTCCGAAACGTGAAAGCATTACCAGAAGATACTCCCCTTGGTGTACGAGTAACTTTTGAAGTTGAACCCAACCCTGTATTGACCTCTGTAACAATAGAAGGTTCTCAAGTATTGCCTGAAAGTGAAGTAGACAGAATATTCAGCGAGCAATACGGTGAAACTCTGAATCTGAAAATTTTTGAAGGGGGTGTCGAACAAGTTAACCAGTGGTATCAAGATAACGGTTACGTTCTCGGACAAGTTATCGGCGCTCCCCAAGTCAGTGATGATGGTTCAGTTATTCTGGAAGTTGCAGAGGGAGAAATTCAAGATATTCAAGTGCGCTTTGTGAATGCAGACGGACAAACAACAGATGAAGAAGGTAATTTAATTGAGGGCCGTACTCGTGAATATATCATCACTAGAGAAATTCAGCTTCAACCAGGCGATATCTTCCAACGAGAAACAGCAGAAAAAGATATTAGGAGAGTGTTTGGTTTAGGAATTTTTGAAGATGTTACCTTGGGTTTAGAACCAGCGCCAGACGATCCTAACAAGGCAAATGTGATTGTGAACATTGTAGAAAAAAGTACAGGTTCTCTAGCATTTGGTGGTGGGGTTAGTTCTGCAAGTGGATTATTTGGTACGGTGAGTTATCAACAACAAAACATTGGTGGTAATAATCAGAAATTAGGTGGCGAGTTTCAAGTGGGTGAACGATTATTACTTGCCGATATTAGTTTTACCGATCCCTGGGTAGGTGGAGATGAACACCGTCTTTCTTACACTGTTAATGCTTTCAGAAGACGGGCAATTTCGGTAATTTTTGATTCTGACGACGAAAACGGTCAGCGCGATGTCGATCTGCCTAATGGTGATAACCCACGAGTTATTCGTACAGGAGGTGGAGTTAGTTTCACCCGTCCGTTTATTCCTAATCCATTTGTTGAACCAGAGTGGACAGCTTCTTTGGGATTAAAATATGAACGAGTAGAAATTCAGGATAGTGATGGTGATACTGAACCTAGAGATGAATTAGGTAATAAATTGACTGTTGATGATTCTGGAGAGGACGATTTACTTACTATTCAATTTGGTATTGTCAACGATCGACGTAATAATCGCCGACAACCTACTTCTGGTAGTTTGCTAAGATTTGGTACAGAACAGTCTATTCCTATAGGATCATCGGAGATTGCGTTGAATCGTTTACGAGCTAATTACAGTTTTTATATTCCAGTAGACTTGACTAGCTTCGTTGATGGACCGGAAGCTTTGGCCTTTAATGTACAAGCTGGTCATATAATGGGAGATTTACCTCCTTATGAAGCTTTTCCTCTAGGTGGTACTAATACAGTTCGTGGGTATGATGAAGGTTCTTTAGGAGCAGGTCGTACATTCTTATTGGGAACTGTTGAGTATCGCTTTCCTGTATTTAGGTTTCTTGGAGGTGCTTTATTTATTGATGCTGCAACAGTATTTGATAGTCAAAGTTCTGTTATTGGTAATCCTGGAGGTGTGAGGAATAAACCAGGAGATGGTATAGGTTATGGTGCTGGTATTCGGGTACAGTCTCCTCTTGGTCCAATTAGAATTGATTACGCTATTAATGATGAAGGTGATAATCGTTTCCACTTCGGTATTGGTGAGCGTTTCTAATACTGTGGTTGGAGTCATTTCAGTTATCAGTTATCAGTTATCAGTTATCAGTCAAATAATTTTTGAAGGAAGTTTAGGGGAAATTGCTACCAAAAGTTTCCAACTAATCCGCATTAGAGGTTGTCTGAGAAATTTGCTATATCCAAGCCCCCGCGCATCCCCCAAAATTGCGGGACTAGAGCAAGCAAATTGAGTCTTGTTCCCCCCAAAGTTGGGGTTAGGGGGGCAAATTTCAGTTATCAGTTATCAGTTATCAGTTATCAGTCAAATAATTTTGGAAGGAAGTTTAGGGGGAATTTCCTACCAAAAGTTTCCAACTAATTCGCCTTCTGCCTTTAAGCCAAAATCTCTGTACTCTATGTTAATGAAAACTGCTATAAAAACCATCTTTCATAGCTAAAATTTTCTCTGCTACATTTTTAGCAACAGGCATTACGGATAACCTATTTCCTTTCCTAGTAACTAACAATTCATCTGGGCTAAATTCTTGTTTCAAAATAGCCAAAGATATTAACTTAGGAAACTCTTCTACAAACTCTACAGAAACAGTTTGCCACCGAGGCGAATTAGGAGTAGATTTGGGGTCATAATATTTGCTTTTTGGGTCAAATTGAGTAGGATCAGCAATGCCACTTTCCAATATTTTTACTAATCCAATAATGCCAGGAGGTACAGTATTAGAATGATAGAAAAATGCTAAATCTCCCGGATTAATTTGTCGCAAAAAATTCCGAGCTTGATAGTTTCTCACTCCATCCCAAATACAAGTTTTTTCATGTTTCATATCTGAGATGCTGTAAGTTTTTGGTTCTGATTTTATTAGCCAATATTTCATAATTTAAGGGAGTAGGGAGTAGGGAGTAGGGAGTAGAGGAGCAGGGGAGTGGCTCACACGGATTATGCCACGGATACACGGATACGGAAGGGAATGGGTAGGGATGTTGTATGCAACCTCCCTACAAGGTTATCATTTTTTCACGAATAATTTCATACTGCTATATAAATTTATATTCAAAAAATGAACTCGATTTCACCCAGAAAAGCATTAAACAAAGCATATTTAAAGGTCAAACCTAGCAGGAAAGATATTAAAAAATTCAAAGACAATCTGAAGTTACTGTTAGAGCAAATCAACAAAGCAGAATCAGAAGAATTTCATAAAAATCTAATTTCCAAATTTTTACAAGATACTTACTATAAATCCAATTATTTCATCAATACAAAAGGGCGAAATGACCTCGTAATTCACAATAGCAAATACCAGAAAAGTAATGTAGGTGTAATACTATAAATCAAGAAACCAACCAATACAAAAGAAATGCTCAATCTCGATAATCTGAACACTAAAGCATTTCAAGAGTTGGTATTGTATTTTTTGCGGGAACGTTTGCAGGAAAATAACCTAGAAATTAAATATCTAGTAGCCACTAATGTTTATCAATGGTTCATTTTTGATGCCCAATCATTTGAGAAATACTTTATTCAAGATCAAAATTTAGTCAGACAATTCCATGACTTTGAGGCAGGAAGATTAACAGGTAAAAAAACTGAATTTTTCTACAAGGTGAACTTAATTCACTACAATATTTATTTCAGTTTCTCAATGCTTATGAATTTAGCAGTGAAGGTTCGGAAGCAATTCAAGAAGATAATAAGACTTTAATTAATGCTTCTGTATTGGGGTTGATTAAGGAAAAACTTTAAGAGATTATCAAGTTGCTGTAGTTAATGATGAGTTAATAGGTAAGCATTCAGCCGTCAGCTATCAGCTATCAGCTATTAATTCATTGCCTTGATATCGGGAATTAGTATTAAAAAATTTAAGTATAATTATAAAGTATTGGAAAAAAATGACCTTGACCTTAGCAGTATATATAAATTATCTATTAAACAGCTAAAAGCTGACCGCTAATAGCTGAATCCTTACGTTAATAGTTATTGATGATGATGGAGAATTGTTTGAGTATTATCCGAATAATCAAGAGCGTCAAAGAGTACAAGAAACCTTATTTCACGAAAAACAGACAATCATTGAAAATTGTTTATTTGGGGTAGATATTAATCCTAATTCTGTAAAAATTTGTCAGTTGCGGTTATGGATAGAGCTTTTGAAAAATGCTTATTATAAACTGTAGGGACGTTGCATGCAACGTCCCTACGAGTTGGAAACTTTACCAAATATTGATATTAATATAAAGTGCGGTAATTCTTTGATTAGTCGTTATGGTTTAGATTCTGATTTACCGAATAATTAAGGTTTAAAGCCTCTCCTTTAAAGGAGAAACAAGCGGTCGAGGGATGGCGAGGTCTCCTCGCTGTCCTCCAATCGACCAAGAGAGAAAAAATTTTCCTTTTATTCAATCCTCTTCCTTTTAGGGAGAGGTAATTATCAATTATCCATTATCAATTATCAATTATTGAAGACTAGCTTTAAAGAAAAATAGGAATATTAAGAGTTATCGGAATGCTGTACAAGTTTATCGTCGTGCTGAAAGTAAACAGCAAAAGCGAGAAATGGAAAAGTTGATTCAGGATATTAAAGGTAATTTTATAACAACACTTCAAGGAACAGACCCTAAGAAAAAAAAGTTAATAAATTTAGAGTATGAAGTTGATGATTTAGTGAATAACAATCAATTGTCGTTATTTGAGGAAACAAAGGCCGAAAAAAAAGCTAGAGAGAAAAAGATTGTTCAGTTGAATAATCAGATTGATAAATTAAGAGTTGAAATTGAAGAAATAGAAAGTGGTAAGGTTTATGAGAATGCCTTGGAATGGCGATTTGAATTTCCCGAAGTGTTGAATGATATTGGTGATTTTGTAGGGTTTGACGTGGTTATTGGTAATCCACCTTATGGAGTTAATTTTCAAAATTATGAAAAAATATTCCTAAAGAAAAACTATTCTACAACTCAGTACAATTATGATAGTTACACTTTCTTTATTCCCTCTTTTCTGGAGATGTCTAGTTATGAAAATTTGGCAATTTAGAGAATTTTGGTTTACTCTGTTGATGATAGAGAAAAATAACAAAGGAGACTAATTTCTATCATGGCACTTTCAAGATGGCTACAGAATGAAATAGCCGAAACAACAATGGAGGATAAATTTAATCCTTCTCCACAACTGAAACCAACTTTGCGTAAATGCTTTCAGGTTGTGGTGGCAGTAGTAATGGCAGTTGCGATGTTTGTTGTACCGATACAAACAGTCTATGCTGCTCCGACTATTCAGTTCACTGAGTCTGGGCAAGCTTTGGGGAATTCCAATAGCACAGATGTGAGTTTAGGAGATGTCGATGCAGATGGCGATCTTGATGCTTTTGTTACTAATTTTGGTCAGCCTAACAAAGTTTGGTTAAATGATGGTAAGGACAATTTCACTGACTCACAGCAAGCTTTGGGGAATTCCTATAGCCATGGTCTGAGTTTAGGAGATGTGGATGCAGATGGCGATCTGGATGTTTTTGTTGCTAATTCTACGAATCAGCCCAACAAAGTTTGGTTAAATGATGGTAGCGGCTATTTCACTGACTCCCAGCAAGTTTTGGTGAATTCCAATAGCATAGATGTGAGTTTAGGAGACGTGGATGGAGATGGCGATCTGGATGCTTTTGTTGCTAATAATGGTCCCAACAGAGTTTGGTTAAATTATGATAGTAAGGGCAATTTCACTGACTCACAGCAAGCTTTGGGGAATTCCTATAGCATAGATGTGAGTTTAGGAGACGTGGACGGAGATGGCGATCTGGATGCTTTTGTTGCCAATTATGCTCTCAACAAAGTTTGGTTAAATGATGGTAAGGGCAATTTCACTGACTCACAGCAAGCTTTTGGGAATTCCAAAAGCTATCGTGTGAGTTTAGGAGATCTGGATGCAGATGGCGATCTGGATGCTTTTGTTGCTAATTATGGTCAGCCCAATCAGGTTTGGTTAAATGATGGTGACGGTTATTTCACTGACTCACAGCAAGCTTTGGGGAACTCCAAGAGCCATGGTATGAGTTTAGGAGATGTGGATGGAGATGGCGATCTGGATGCTTTTGTTGCTAATTATGGTCAGCCTAACAAAGTTTGGTTAAATGATGGTAAGGGCAAATTCATTGACTCACAGCAAGCTTTGGGGAATTCCGTTAGCTATCGTGTGAGTTTAGGAGATCTGGATGGAGATAGCGATCTGGATGCTTTTGTTGCTAATAATGGTCGTAACAAAGTTTGGTTAAACAACCTAGATCGGTATACCAACTATCCTCCCACCGACCTCGCACTCAGCAACAACACGCTCGACGAAAACGAACTAGGTAACAGTGTTGTGGGAACATTCTCTACTACTGACTCTGACGATAATACTTTTACCTACGAATTAGTCAGCGGTGACGGAGACACAGATAACTCAGCCTTCACTGTAGATGGAGACCAACTGAAAATCAAAGAATCTCCAGACTATGAAACAAAGTCTAACTATAGTATTCGAGTGGAAACTACTGACTCTGTTGGAGGAAATTTCCAGAAGGTATTTACTATCGATGTTAAAGTTCCTCCCACCGACCTCGCACTGAGGAGCACTACTATCACGATCGATGAAAGCGAACCTGCTAACAGTGTCGTGGGAACATTCTCTACTATTGACCCTGACGATCATACCTTTACCTACGAATTAGTCAGCGGTGAGGGAGACACTGATAACTCAGCCTTCACTATAGATGGAGACCAACTGCAAATCAAAGATTCACCAGACTATGACGTACAGTCTACCTATAGTATTCGAGTCGCAACTACTGACTCTGTTGGAGGAACTTTCCAGAAGGTATTTACTATCAATGTTAACGATGTTAACTATCCTCCCAATAACCTCATAGCAAGCAACACCACTATCAACGAAAACGTAGCAGCTAAAAGTGTAGTGGGAACATTCTCTACTACTGACATTGACGATAATACCTTTACCTACCAATTAGTCAGCGGTGACGGAGACACAGATAACTCAGCCTTCACTATAGATGGAGACCAACTGCAAATCAAAGATTCACCAAACTATGAAGCACAGTCTACCTATAGTATTCGAGTCGAAACTACTGACTCTGTTGGAGGAACTTTCCAGCAGATATTTACTATCAATGTTAACGATATTAACGAGCCTCCCACCGATCTCATACTGAGAAGCAATACAACGCAATCGACGAAAACGTACCAATACCTTTTTTCAGAAAACATGAGCCAAACCTAAACTCAACTACCCACAGACACTTGGATAACAGCAACTTGTCGGGAGTAGCGTTCGCAAGGCAAACCCAGCAAACCCGGTTTTTTCCTAGATGCTTATTAGCGAGCAAATATTTCTAGAATTTGACTTCTGAGAACCCAGAGCGCGATCGCTATCTATATGAATTCTTACAGGCTTTGTTGCATGCAAAGTTGCGATCGCAAAATTACCCCTGTAGAGGAATGAACTAGTGGTCTGTCAGCTTTGAATTGATGGGTTGAAACGAGCAGGAATAGCATAAAAGACAGAGGTTACAGAGGAAGATTAACCCATCAAAACTAACTTGACAGACCACTAGAGTAGTACTTTTTCTTTTTTCCTCTTTTATGCAACAAAGCCATTCTTATAAAGAATTTTCTTTAGCTCTGGCTCAAGTTTATATTGATTAATTACATTCAAATATTTTTCCCCTTGATCTGTAATCGAGAAGTAGTCAGACAATTGCAATGTTAGCCTCGAATTTCCTCTATTTTTGATCTTTTCAAAACCTGATTCACTATTCTTCTTCTCTTCAATAAGACCTCTATTTCTTAGTTTTTCTAATAAATATTCTTCATTAGGACGATTAATATTATAACTGTCATCTTTTTCATCACCGTTGATTTTTTTTAAAGTTATATAATCGTATGCATCTAAGACCACTGCAATTAGGAGTTGCTGAATATCACCTTCAATTTTCTCTACATCTTTCTTTACATCCTCTTTTACATCTTTCTTTACATCCTCTTTTACTTTGTCTAATAAATTCGCCTCGATTCCATCTTTTTTAATAGAAATTCGATTTAAATCTTCAACGCGAAGGGTAAAGAAAATTACTATTGCAATGAGTGTAATAGCCACAAGCAATTCTACTGATATATTGTTTGTCAATAGCTTTGCAAGAAATATGGTTTCAATTGTAGTAAGAATAAGAAAAACTGCCCACCACCTAGCTAATTTCATCATCGTTAATCCTTTATTATTTAAAAATTGATCTTTTTCTTATCTAAAGCAATTCAATTTTCAGTCTAATTTAATAATTGCCATTATACGAATATATGTCATATATCTTTATATGTAATATATTTTTAATGACTTCAATATTTAATCTCCCCTGGAAGTGCGGAATGTAGGTTATATGATAGCTAATAGCTGAATGCTTACACCACTTATATAATATCTTTTCGTTTTTGAAACCAAATAGTAAAGCCTAAATAAATCAGCGAATGTAAACATAAAGCTCCCCAACTTATCCCTAAATTTTCCCAGTCAAGGTTGTAAACATCTGAACCCGAAAATGGTAAAGGAACGGTACTTCCATCTGGTAATTCAGTTGCTTCTGGCACCATTTTATTCACATTTACAAGTGCCCCATAAGCAGCTACAGACCAACGACTTAACATTAGCCAAGAAAATTTACTAGCTATACCTGTCATTTCAAATAAAACACCAGAAAAAATAATCTGAGGTAGCAATATTAAGGGTAAAGCACTATTAGCTTGAGAACCATTTTTAACAATAGATGAAATCATTAATCCCAAACTCATACAACTTATCAAAGTTAAAAAAGTCGTAATACTAACTCCTATGGGCCATGACATTAAATCTGGCTGTGGATTTTCAAATCCAATTAAAACTACTAATACTACTAATAGAGTTTGCAGAGTTGCTAATAATCCTAAAACTATTAATTTTGAACTCAGATAAGCAAATAATCCTAAATTGACTAATCTTTCCCGAATATAAATAGCTGATTCTTTGATTATTTCTTGCAGGGAACTAGACAGACCAACCCATAAACAAGCACAGGTAAATACAAATAATACTCGCAAAGCTAAAGGAGCTAAGGAGGGTTCTGGGTCGCCAATTAATGGATTTTTATCTCTAACTGCAAATAAAATTAAACTAATACCAATAGGAGCAGTAAATAAAGCTAATCCTAAGTTAATGGGGTCGCGAATAATTAATTGAAAATATCGTTGAATTAAAATCAAAAGTTGTTTCCCAAAAGAAGCAGGTTGTTTTTTGGGAGGTAAATTAGTAGGAGCTTTTAAATTATCGATACTGAGATGATTGGCAATATAACGTCGATAATATTCTGATTGACGAAAATTATTTACCCATTCATTAATATTTTCATCATTAGTTTCTAGTTCGTTATAAATATCAGCAAAGTCACCAGTATTGACAGAGAAAAAAGTCATAGCTTCTCTCGGAGAACCAAAATAACATAAACGTCCTCCTCTACCTAAAAAAACTACTCGGTCGCAAATTCTAATATTAGCTGTAGCATGAGTAACTAAGATAATTGTTCGTCCTTGATTTGCCAACTTTCTTAATAGTTGCATCATTTTTTTATCTAAACCTGGGTCGAGTCCAGATGTAGGTTCATCTAAGAAAAATAATTTCGGGTCTGCTAATAATTCCACACCAATACTTACCCTTTTTCTCTGCCCTCCACTTAACTGACTAACTAATACATTTTTCCTCTCCTTCATCTCTATTTGTTCTAGAGTTTTGTCAACTACTTCTTGAATATTAATATCCGGCGGTAATCGCAATTTTGCCGCATAATTTAAAACCTCCAATACTGTTAATTCTCGATGAATAATATCATCTTGAGGAACATAACCAATTTGAGTCCGATAAATATTGAAATTATTCCTTAAATCTTCACCATTAATATAAACTTTGCCTTTAGTTGTAGGGTTTATTCCTAATAATGTTCCCATCAAAGTTGATTTACCAGTGCCACTACCTCCTACCAACGCCACAAACTGTCCTGGTTCGATCGCAAAGGAGATATCATTCAGCAAAACTCGTGTTTTCCCCCGTTGGTCTCTGACTATTCTATATAGACGATCGGCATCAATACGAATTTGATTTCCCTGGTCAAAAACTTCTAAGCGATCGCCACGCCTAATTAAAGTAAAAGGTCCTATTTTGACCACCGCTCCTTCAGTCAAAACAATAGAGTGTTTAACTCGCACCCCATTAACAAAAACGCCATTGGTACTATAGTCGTGTAAAACGTAATTACCCTGACTATTAGGTTCAATAGTGGCATGACGACGGGAAACAATGGGAGCATCTAATTCCAGAGTTGCATCAGGATCGCGACCAAGTAAAACCGATCGATTTTTTAAAGATATTGAACTCGTTTTTGGTAAAGATGCTACAGTTATGGGATTATTAGGATCGAAATATTTCAGCAAGATTTGGTTTTGGGGGTCGAGACCAATTTTGATTTCCATACCATTCTCTAGAAGATGACCTTCAGATGGAGTAATGCGAGTACGGTCTAGAAATAATCCATTGGTACTTGCTCGATGACCGTCACCATCATAAATATGGTAGCGATCGTCAATTTTCCGGATAGTGGCGTGGTAACTAGATATGACTAACCAAGCTGAAGGTACTACAAGATCGGCATGGAGGCGATCGCGTCCTAATATATGATTGTTTTGTTTAAGTTCAAGAGTAATAGTTTGGCCTTGATTATTCAATTCTATATAGGGATTATTACTTATTAAAAGAGTTGGCTGCCCTGTTTTATTCGTCATAATAATATTAGATTATAGATTCTCTTGGACAAATTGATAAAAACTATTGATATTGAATCATAATACCGTTTCACGGAAGTTAAAAGTCAAGGTAGGTTGAGTTGAGGAACCGATATTCGCAACTTATCCGAAGGATAAACCCAAGTGACTAGACTGATACAGCTAATTTTGTGCGCTAGTTCTTGTTCCTTATATAATTTTTTTTGTTGATTTTTCCTGATTTAGTTTTAAGGTGAAGAAAAATTGTATGGATATAGTAACCAGAAATGATTAGTTAGGCCGATTATAGACTATCTTAAGGATATTTATGACTGCTGTAAACCAACTAGAAAAGTATTAAGTTAAACCTTCTTTACTAAGAAGCAAGGAGGCTATCGCTTATGAGTGATATTAGTCTCTAATGGGTTTAAGGATTTTCTTTTAATGAATAGTATAGCAAGTTTAATATAGTTTAGAGTTGCGCCAGATTTCTTTATTATCTATCTCAATTTGTGTAGTTATAGTGTACTTCACCATTCTAAAAAGTGCTGTAATTCTTGTCCATTAAATATTTTTTTTGATATTTTTCCTGATTTAGTTTTAAGCTTAAGAAAAATTGTATGGATGTAGCAGTCATAAATAATTAGGTAGGCTAATTATAGACTACCTTAAGGATATTTATGACTGCTGTAAACCAACTGAAAAGTATTAATTCAAAGGCTCTTTAATAAGAATAAAGGAGGTGATAGTTTATGGGTGATAGTGGTCTCTAATGGGTTTAAGGATTTTCTTTTAATAGACATCTCCAATAATAAAAAGTAAAATCAACTATCGTACATAAATTCTCAATTATTCCCCACTGCTCCCTCTTTTATAGAGATGTCTAATGAATAGTATAGCAAGTTTAATATAGTTTAGGGTTGCGCCAGGTTTCTTTATTATCTATCTCAATTTGTGTGGTTATAATGTACTTCACTATTCTAAAAAGTGCTGTAATTCTTGTTCCTTAAATATTTTTTTTGAGGTTTTTCCTGATTTAGTTTTAAGCTTAAGAAAAATTGTATGAATGTAGCAATCATAAATAATTAGTTAGGCTGATTATAGACTGCCTTAAGGATATTTATGACTGCTGTAAACCAACTGAAAAGTATTAATTTAAAGGCTCTTTAATAAGAATAAAGGAGGTGATAGTTTATGGGTGATAGTGGTCTCTAATGGGTTTAAGGATTTTCTTTTAATAGACATCTCCAATAATAAAAAGTAAAATCAACTATCGTACATAAATTCTCAATTATTCCCCACTACTCCCTCTTTTATAGAGATGTCTAATGAATAGTATAGCAAGTTTAATATAGTTTAGGGTTGCACCATATTTCTTTATTATCTATCTCAAGTTGTGTGGTTCTAAGGAGCCATAAAAAAGCTATTCAGTTTATTTTTACACGAGTTCTAGATAGCAATCCTCAATTGATTGCGACAAATTTTATAACGGTTAATTTGAACTGAAAACCTTTAAAATTTTGAATCCTGACTCGTGGCTCCTAATTACCACCAAAATATTATAACTGCAATAGCATTACCATACTGCTTTTACTATTCAAAAAAAACTAGGTTAGGATAATGTGCATATTTCCAGCATTTTATTCTAAGTCAAGTATTCTCTAAAATATAGTTGTTGAGAATTTGGCAAAAAAATGGCTAAGTGTCCGGTTTTTAATAATAGTAATTGTTTTATGGTCTAAAAATCGCTATTTTCTATAATCTTACCTTAATTCAGAAATGTATGGAAATTCCCAATGATAAAGATCCTAACCATATTGGCCAGGTGAACATACCTGTTAATATTGTTGTCATTTTAGTGGCGTTATCCAGTTTACTAACATTGATTTATATTTGCATAGGTAAAACATATAAAGAGGCATTAGATTTTCTTATTCATGCGTTCACAACGAGCGTTATAGCTGTAAGTGCTCATTATGCTTATAGAACTCTTCGTAAAGCTGAAAAGGATAAACAGAGTGAGGAAGAAAATCGTTTGGAAGAACGTCGTCAAGCTGAAGAGGATCAACAAAAAGAAAGTCGTCAAGCTGAAAAGGATAAAAAACAAGACAAAGCATACCGTTTGATAGGGCGTTGGAATAGTCCTGAAATGCAGTCATTAGAGCTTGGCGCTAAACAAATGCGTAATGATCTAAGAAAAAATCCACAACCTATGCAAACGTATATTCAAGAAGCAGAAGAGAATAACAATCAAAATCAAGAAAAAATATATAAGGTTACTAAGATACTTAACTTATTAGTTGAGATTGCAATATGTGTTGAAAACGGAATTGCTGATGAAGATGTATTAAAGAGTTTTTTTCAAGAAATAGTTGAAGATTACTGTGAAAAGTTCTATGATCTTATCCATTTTAGGAGTGAAGGAAAGGGGCATCCAAAAAGGTATAAGAAGCTTCTAGAACTCAGAAGTAAGTGGAATGGAAGTGGAGAAAAAACTTGAATTATTTAGTATTGATGTTAGAATTATGTAGATGGGAATAAAGATTAAATAAGATATAAAAATCAACTACTAAAATTAAATGGGTTTTGGAGACCAAACCCCTACTAAAATATTACAACTTATTTAGGATTGTTATAGTAATATAAAATTCGGATAATTACTATATCCAAGTCCGCAGCAACTTACACTCGTGGAAGGAAGCATTTAGGAGATTGCTTCCGCTTCATCGCTGAGGACAACTGTTCAACCGGATTTTATATAATATCATTCAGTCTACTGAGCAAGATCAAATCTAGTTAAATAGATGATATTATGTGTTGGGTTTCGGTTCCTCAACCCAAGCTACATTTACTTATTTACTGGATTTTAAATGCCAAAAAAACTATCTATAACTACTCTCTGTATTTCCTTATGTCTAATTGGATGTCAATCTCCCGAACCCAAAATAACATCTCCCAGTCCTGAAATAACTCCTTCCCCACAAGTATCACAAATATCAATTGAAATTCCGGAAAAACCCTTAACATTACCTCCAAATAATCCAGAAAAAATAGCCTCTACTCCTATAGAAACATATCTCAGTAGATTAACAAGTCAAGGATTTTCTCAACAAAATCAAGGAATATGGATACAATCAAATGATACTTTATTAGCAAATCATCAAGGTACAACTCCTTTACCAGCAGCTTCAATTACTAAAGTCGCAACTTCTTTAGTTGCCTTAAGAATTTTCAATCCCAACCATCAATTTATTACTTTAATTGGCACAACAGGCACAATTGAAAATGGTATCTTAAATGGAGACTTAATCATTCAAGGAGGAGAAGATCCATTTTTTGTTTGGGAAGAAGCGATCGCCATTGGTAATTTATTAAATAAAATAGGGATTCAAAGAGTCACTGGCAATCTAATTATTACTGGCAAATTTTATATGAATTTTGAATCTAATTCTCTGACTGCTGGTAATTTACTGAAACAAGGATTAAACAGTCAAACTTGGTCTTCAGAAGTTTTAAATCAATATCAGACTTTGCCGCCAGGTACAGCAAAACCGCAAGTAATAATTGATGGGGTTGTAGCAGTTTCTCTTACTCATCGTGAAAATATTAAACTATTAGTTAGACATTATTCTTTCCCGATGGCTGAACTGGTGAAAAAGATGAATCAATATAGTAATAATTTAATGGCAGATATGTTAGCTGAAGCTGTGGGAGGCTATCAAGTAGTTGCGGAAAAAGCAGCTCAATTTGTAGGAGTACCAAAAGAGGAAATTCAATTAATTAATGGTTCAGGTTTAGGAGAAGAAAATCGAATTTCTCCCCGCGCTGCTACTGGAATGTTTTTAGCAATAGATAAATATCTTCAGCAATATAATATGAATGTGGCAGATGTGTTTGTTATTGTTGGTAAAGATAAAGGTATTTTAGATGAACGTAAACAACTGCCAAATTTAGCAGTAGTCAAGTCTGGAACTCTAAATTATGTTAGTGCTTTAGCAGGTGCTTTGCCAACAAAAGAAAAGGGAATTATTTGGTTTACAATTCTGAATAAAGGAGCTAATGTAACTGAGTTACGCAACCAGCAAGAAATTTTCCTGAAAGATGTCTTAAATAATTGGGGTTCTGTTGATTTATCGCCACCAGAATTAACAACTAATCCTGAGAGAAAAACGAAAACTTCTCGGAGTGAAGTTATATAAGGAAGTGAGGGAGTAGGGGAGTAGGGGAGTGGGGGAGTGCGGGAGTTTCACAGGGGCAGGTTTTTTTGTGAAACCCTTATGGGACTGACAGGTATAAAGATTCAGCCTTTAAAGGAGTGAAAAAGTGCCTGGTATCACAAGGAACAAATATATTAGATTATCTCCTAATTAATTCCTCGTTTCTCCTAACTACTCTCTGCTCCCTTACTCCCTCGCTCCCCTACTCCTCGGATGTTTTAACAACCAAGGATGAGGATTATTAATTACTTTTACTAAAATGCTGATAATTTCGTCATAAATTTTTGAAAGCTTTTGCTCTGTTTCTACATCTAAATATTGACATTTTACAGCAAAATCAAGCCATGTTTGTGTTTCTGCTGCTTCTGCTTCACAATCATTTAATTTAGCAACAAAGGCCAGCTCATATCTACGTTTTCGCCAAGCTTCAGCCAGATTAGCACAAACAGAACGTGACGAACGTCTAATTTGGTCAGTTAAAGAATACCTTTCTTCTATCGGAAATTTTTTAGACAATTCAAAAATTTGCATAGCCCCAACAAAAGCTTTCTGATAAACCTTTAAATCTTTATGACTTTGAACCAACCCATTATTCACTCTAATTTTCTCCTCACTACAACTTTATTTTATTATTAATTCTCCCACTCCCCCACTCCCCCACTCCCTCACTCCCTACTCCCCCACTCCCCCACCCCCTCACTCCCTACTCCCCCACCCCCCCCACTCCCAACACCCCCACCCCGACATCCCCGCACACACCCCC
>NZ_JAAHHG010000101.1:0-19687 GCF_010692555.1 Okeania sp. SIO3B5
AAAAACAGGGTTTGACTATAAATCAATGATAGGCTATTTCTACTGATTTGATCCTCCTGTAAGTCGCCCAACCAACGCCTCCCATACCTGAGTTCTTGAAACAGCCTAATTATTTGTAGCAAAAATTTTAGTATTTCATATAAGGGAGCAGCGAATAGCGGTGCGAACCCACGGGGTGCGGGAATGCGGACTCGGTTTTAGGGAACTAAGGATACAGAGGAATGTCAAGAGCGTATTTGTGTAGCGCTATAGTATTTCTCTCTTCCCTTTTAGTATCTACTGTCCTAAAATATACTTCTATATTTTGCTACAGTTTAAAGTTGCAAAGACAAGCTTCACGGGAAAATCACCCGAATTTGTGTAGCGCTATAGTATTTCCCTGTTTCCTTTCAGTATCTACTGTCCTAAACTATACTTCTCTTGGTATAGTTTAAAATTGCCAAGACAAGCTTCGTGGGAAAATCACCCGATTAGATGAATACTCTATAATCTAAAATATGATATGACTCAAGACATAACCCCCTGGTTAAATGAAATTAAGGCTCTTCAAGAGAAAATAGTAAAACTTCAAACAGAATTAAATACCGTCCAGGATAGTGCCTCTAAGTGGCGTCAACTCTACAATACTGAAGCTCAACAACGACGAACTGAAACTCAACTGGCTCAAGAAACTATTCAGACTTTAAAAGCCCAGGTTCAGAAATTACAAGGTTTTCCATCTGTTGAAGGAAGTATAGGTGAAACTACAACGACTATTGAACAGCAAATCGAAAATTTACAAACTTTGGCTGAACTTAAGGCCAAAATCATTGAAGTAGTCCAAGAACGTGACCGTGCTTTTGCAAAAGTCCAAAAATTAACAGAAGCCCTCCAACAAGAGCAAGTCAATCATACAAATACTCGTACAAGTTTAACAAATGCTTTGGCAGATGCAGTAGATATTCTGGCCAAAGCAAAAGCAAACAAACAACAAAAATCGGAAATTACTCCTGATATTCAGCCAAAAACAGAAGCCAATATTCAAGCTCAAAATCAAATCCAACTAGAGGAAAGCTTCTCTCCCAATACTGCTAAGTTATCGCCCAATGATAAGCCATTACCCCGCTTACCCAGTAGTAAAGATTAGACATCTCCAGAAAAGAGGGAACAGGGAACACCGGAGCTGGGAACAGGGAACCCACCCCTCGCCCCTCCCCCTCCCAGGAGGGGAATAATTGATAATTTCTGGATAAGAATTGATTTTATTTTTTATTTTTGGAGATGTCTATTAGAGAGAAAATTTTAAAAGTGGAACCAAAAATATTTTCCTTTTTCCTTCCTTTAAAAGCCCATAACTTCAGCTACTGCCTCTATATTCGGCTCTATTCCCTTCCGAAACTGATCATTATTGCTATGTTTAATCGCCACATCTGGGTCTTTGAGACCATTACCAGTTAGTACACAAACTACTTTTGCCCCTCTGGGCACTTGGTCTTTGACTTTCAATAAACCCGCAACAGAAGCAGCACTCGCAGGCTCGCAAAAAATTCCTTCATTGGACGCCAATAAACGATAAGCCTCTAATATTTCTTCATCGGTAACTGCAGTAAAATTCCCCTGACTAGCTTGTTGAGCTGCTACAGCTTTTTCCCAACTAGCAGGATTACCAATTCTAATAGCACTGGCCACTGTTTCCGGATGTTCTACAGGATGACCTTGAACAATAGGCGCTGCACCAGCAGCCTGGAAACCCATCATTTTTGGCAAGCGATCGCATTTTCCTATTTGATGGTATTGACAAAAGCCCATCCAATATGCTGTTATATTTCCGGCATTTCCTACAGGAATACATAACCAATCTGGGGCATCACCCAAAGTGTCCACTACCTCAAAAGCTCCTGTCTTTTGGCCTTCTAGGCGATAGGGATTAACTGAGTTAACTAAAGTTACAGGATATTTAGCAGCCACATCTCGGACAATTTCTAAGGCTTGGTCAAAATTTCCCTTAATGGCTAAGACTTCTGCGCCATACAACAAGGCTTGGGCTAATTTTCCTAGTGCAACATAACCATCTGGGATTAAGACAAATGCTCGCATCCCACCTCGTCTAGCATAAGCAGCAGCGGCAGCTGAAGTATTGCCTGTGCTAGCGCAGATTACTGCTTTTGCCCCTTCCTCTTTAGCTTTGGATATGGCTAAAGTCATGCCCCTATCTTTGAAACTACCTGTAGGATTAAGGCCATCATATTTGACGAATACTTCTACTTGGCTGCCTATTTGATGGGCGATCGTCGGCACAGGTATGAGAGGAGTATTACCTTCATGTAATGTTATTATAGGAGTTTCTTCTGTCACTGGTAGATAGGATCTATATGCCTCAATCAAACCAGGCCAGCCTTGTAATTTTGACTGAGAAAAGGGCCGTGTTAAGGTCATCTTTAAGTTTTGAATTTTTTACTTTGACATCCTCCCCGGCCTAAAGGCACGGGGATTCCTGCCGAGCCGTAGCTCCTCGGTGGGTTGACGTTTTGCGCTTCGCAAAGCTCCGCTAACACAGGCTGTCGCACCCACCCCTCTTGCTCCCCTCCCGGGAGGGGATGGGGGTGGGTTGCACTTGCCTCCGCGTCCGTTTAGAGTCTCGGAATACCCTCCCGCGACTTATCAAGAATTCTTATAGGGTTTATCTGTGCCTTCTCTTTTTAGCTGCTCATTGACCTGAAAGCTTCCCTTGTTCTGCTCTCAACTGAAGGAGTTTCGACAAACATCTTCTTTTCTACAGTATTTATGAGACAAGGCGAGTACATAACCGATTTCATTATAGCACAATTATAGTAAAGTCGCCCGCTTATGGGCGAGGCTTTAAACCCAATTTTTCGGTAAAGTTTAGTTTTTTTTATCTTAGGCCAAAGCTATGAATAACTTTTTGGTCAATTTTTAGTAAGGTTGAAAACCTAATCAAATTATCAATGGTTAAGAAAGATTCTAAACCTTACCTTAGAATTTTGCAGTTGAAATGTCGTCGGGCTTCAGCCAATGGATGAAAACAAGTTGAAGATTTTAATCTCCTGTATCCCAACATAAGAGATAATATGTTCATGGTAGTAGGAACAAGGTTTGTCCCGATGAACCAATGCTTGTAGGGGTGAAATTCCTATGGTCAGTAAGCTAGTAGGATTTATGTCGCTACTAAGACCAAGGCCACGGACATACAGGCAGCAAAGATATGGATTTATAGCTCGCTCCTTGAGTAAAACCACTCTGAAAGGATTAATCATCAAAAGTAAGCGCAAAGCATACGGTATTAATCATCAGTATGTTAGAGCGTCTAGGTGGTATATGAGCTACCACCACCGACTAATTGTCGGTGACAGTTAAGTGTTAAAGGTTCCGAATCGTGGTTTTAACCAGAGTCGGAGCATCCGCTTAGAATCTCTCCTGTTTTAACCGAGAGAGAAGTCAATAATCTTATTGTATTATCCAAGTGTTTAGTGTTGGAGATTGTACTCTAAACTTTTTAATGCCGGAAGTTAGATAGTTTAATTTGTTTTAATTTATCTTAATATTCCGGTTACAATAGAAAAATAAGTGAAGTAAGTATAAATGGCTAGTAAGTTACTGATGTCTAACAGCATATCCACTTTGTCCAGTGCATCTGTTTCTGTAGATACTGCTAAAAGGGTAAATGTTTCAGGAGTATCAAGGAATCAAAACTATACTCAAGCAAAGATGAAATCTTTGTATCAAACAGATCAACAAGTTAAGTTGCTCCATCTTGAGGTAGAAGTAGAAACTCTATTGTTGGAATTGCGGACTATCAAAGAAAGAAACTTAGTCTCAAAAGTTGAAAAATAATTCAATCAATGAAAATAGTGAATAAATAAATTATTGCTCAACTTGACTAATAAAAAATCAGATAGTAGCAGTAACCAAATTAATTTACTTTGATAATGACAAGACTGTGATATAAAAAGAAAGGTTTTGCTACAGTGCTGTTATGTACAAAATTGACTAAGATTCACTAAGTGATAGTATGTCTTAAAAATTTCTGTTAACTACTTTCTGTGGTCAAAACTGCCAGCAAAATATTTGCGCTGGCGTTTTTTTTCGGAATCATAAATCTACTGCATAACTAGGGCTTGCTGAAAAAGTCTTATGGGTGAAGGTAGGAGACAGGAGACAACCCACCCCTCGCCCCTCCCCCTCCCAGGAGGGGGATAGGAGAAATGGGAATTTGGAGGAGGTAGGAGTAAGAATTTTCCCAAGATGGTTCTGCCCAACTCTTGACCAAAATCCTGAATTTTTGAACCATTACCACTTAAAACCTCGCACCCCCTCCAGATCTAAAATTGCTCAAACCAATATCGGTCAATAAGCGCGATATTTAATCAGCAAACCCTAACTAGGACTTGCTGAAAAAGTCTTTTTTAAGGAGTAGGGGAGCGGGGGAGTAGGGGAGTAGGGGAGTAGGGGAGTAGGGGAGTAGGGGAATAATTTTTTTTGCCCAACTATGCGCCATAAATCCTAACTTTTTGAGCTTTTTGAGCTAAAAACCTGGTACTTTTTCAATACTCAAAAATGCTAAAAGCTTTATTTGTCAATGCTTTTAGATTTAATCAGCAAGCCCTAACTACAAAAAAATACGGAGAACTCAAATAATTTATGACAGTATCAATTGCAGAATCTACTAATGGAAATTCAGATATTAGAAGCGAACAACTACAACTAAAAGATATTGTAAAATCCCTACCTCGTGAAGTTTTTCTCAAAGATAAATGGAAAACATGGACAATGGTAGCGGTCAATATTTTTATGGTCGTATTAGGTTACTGGGGACTAACAATTACACCTTGGTTTTTATTGCCCCTACTCTGGGTTTTCACTGGCACAGCATTGACTGGGTTTTTTGTTATTGGCCATGACTGCGGTCATCGTTCTTTTGCTAACCGTAGGTGGGTCAATGACTTAGTGGGTCACTTAGTCTTTTTACCCTTAATTTATCCATTTCATGGCTGGCGAATAGGCCATAATTATCACCACAAACATACGAATAAAATGGGTGAGGATAATGCTTGGCAACCTTGGTATCCAGAAGATTATGGGAATGCAGGTAGCTTGATGCAGTCAGTGTATCGGTTTATGCGTGGCAAATTTTGGTGGTTAGGATCTGTGGCCCACTGGGCAGTTGTGAATTTTGATTGGAGAAAATTTGAGGGTAAGGATAGTGAAGATGTCAAATTTTCTACATTAGTAGTTTTCGGGTTTAGCGCGATCGCTTTTCCTTTGCTTATCGCTACAGTTGGTCTGTGGGGTCTGGTTAAGTTTTGGTTAATGCCATGGTTGGTTTACCATTTCTGGATGAGTACATTTACTATTGTTCATCATACAGTACCAGAAATTCCTTTTACTCCTGTAGAGGAGTGGAATGAGGCGGAGGCTCAATTATTTGGTACAGTGCATTGTGATTATCCTCGGTGGGTAGAGTTTCTTTGCCATGATATTAATGTGCATATTCCCCATCATGTCTCAACAGGAATTCCTTCATATAATCTGAGGAAAGCACATCAAATTTTGAAGGATCAATGGGGGGATAAACTTTATGAAACTAAGTTTTCTTGGTCTTTAATGAAAGAGATAACAGAGAAGTGTCATCTCTATGATAAGACTAAGTTTTATCTAACTTTTAAAGAGTATGATGCTCAAAAAGTTTCCTAGTAGTTTGAGTTAGGAAAAAGCCCTGAGAAAGTCCGATAATTAAATTGCAATTAGCAAACATTTTTTCAATAATCAACTTTGAGAAAATCCGGTTACAATAACCGGATTTTTTTGAGGATGTATCTAGGGCTTGCTGATTAAATATCAAAGCATTTACAGATAAAGGTTTTAGTCTTTTTAGGGTATAAAAAAGTGCGCCTGTTTTAGTCTAAAACGCTTAAAAAGTTATACCATTTCTCCATGAAGTTGCGCTTAATAAAAGATAACAGCTTAGTAAAATTAAGGTTTTGGTAAGAATTATTAAGCGCATTGTTACAGAGAAATGGTATTAGTATTTTAGGCGCATAGTTGGGCAAGACAATCTTTGGAAAATTCTTACTTCTACCCCCTATAAATTCCCATTTCTCCTGTCTCCCCCTCCTGGGAGGGGGAGGGGCGAGGGGTGGGTTGTCTCCTGTCTCCTACCCCTACTAAAAGACTTTTGAGCGCAAACCCTATCTAGCTCTGCAACTTCTGAACATAAACTAGCGCACCCTGATTTTAGAAGAAAATAATTTCCTACCGACCCTAAATTGTTGTAAGTATTCAGCTATTAGCAGTCAGCTTTTAGCTGTTTCATAGATAATGTATATACACTGCTAAGGTCAAGGTTAGTTTTTTTCCAATACTTTGTAATTCTCCTTGATTTTTTTAATACTAATTCCTGCTCTCAAGGCAATGAATTAATAGCTGATAGCTGATAGCTGAATGCTTACAAATTGTTTTCCTTTATGATAAGGAATGCTACATTGACATACTCCCGACGTTGCGCTAACGCGACATGACGATGACGATGACGATGACGATGACGAACGCGGGATTCTTCAGTCAGAAAAAAAAGCTGACTGCTGTTTATACAGAGGTGATGTCCTCCCCCTGTGTTTAGAACAATTAAAATCTATTTATTTGTAATTGTCAATAGCTATAAATTTACATACTATAAGATAATATATATACTACAAAGAGAAAATCCCCGATGAACAACACAGATAGCGCCCGGCTTTCCCATACGGCGCTCCCCTCCGGAAGAGCGCGGGACTTCCCGCCGGGGGAGTTAAATTTCAGTATGACCAAAAAATAAGGTCAATAGCCTCCCCTTTCAAGGGGATGAAAAAGCGGTCGAGGGATGGTGAAGAAACCTGCGTCATATCCAATCAACCAAGAGAAAATCAAGTTCAATATTTCAAGCCTCTGACTTTAACTAGAGGTACTGTTAACGCAGTTCCGACCATAGGAGGCTAACTGATAACTGATAACTGAAATGACTCTTCCAATAGTTTCTACCTTGTCAAATTTACTCACATCAATTACTACTAAAAGTAGTGAATCAGATGTAGAAAAAAATCTTGTTTTACCACTGTTACATATTCTTGATTATGAAGATGAAGATTGGCATGAACAAATGATAATTGGTAGAGTGAGGCTAGATTTTCAGGTTCAACCACAACAGGCAGTTACACCCTATCCTCCTTACCTAGTAATTGAAACTAAAGCTCCCAGTAAAAATATCAATCGTAGTGGTTGGCAGATTAATGGATATATGCGTAGATCGGGAGCAATATTAGGATTATTAACAAATGGTTATAGATTTCGGTTACTTTACAACTATCATGGTCAAGTTGAAACTATTCAAGAATATTCCCAAACTGAGCTAATTAAAAAGTTTAATTTCTTTCGTAGTTTGTTGTGTAAAAACAGTTGTTTGAAAGTTATCTCTGCTTTCTATAAAAGCCAAGACAAAGTTCACGTTAATTTTCTTAAGCTCATCGCAAAAAAAATTTCTGATGAGGATATATTGAATATATTCACAAACAAAAACAAACCAGGTTATCGTGATATTAACCCAGAAGAAAAATCTTCAGTCGTGCAGTTAAAAAAATCTAAATCTATGATTATTACTGTTTTTAATAATAAAGGTGGCGTGGGAAAAACAACGATGACTATTAACTTGGGGGCAGCTCTTAGTAAAATGGGTTATCGGGTACTCTTGATTGATATAGATCCTCAAGCGAATTTGACTACAGGATTAAAAATCGATCCGTTGACAGATGTTGAGTACAAAGATAGAAAAGATATTACTCATTTACTAACTGAACCAAAAACTCCAATAGAAGAAACTATTTTTAGTAAAAAATGGGATAATGTCAGACTTGATATTGTTCCTTCTCATATTCGTTTGAGTGATATGGAAATTGAACTAAGTCGGATCATAGATGTAGATCGTATTCTAGCAAAGAAACTAAAAAAATATCAAGATCAATATGATTATGTATTTATTGATCCACCTCCTTCTTTTGGTAAAGTTAATAATATTTCTCTAATGGCATCTTCAGCAATTTTGATTCCTACTCAGTTAGCTCCCTATCCAATTCGAGCTTTAGAATATGTCATTAATAGGGCGGTAGCGGTCGATAATTCTAGAGAAGATCCACTGCCAATTTTAGGGATTTGTGTTTCCATGTATGATAGAGCAGCAACTAAGCAAACTCTAGATATGACAGAAAGAATTAGAGAAATTTTAGGAAAAAAACCAGAGAGTAAAAACCTAAGTCTTTTTCCAGATAAAACATGGATTCCACGTTTGACAATTGTTGCTAATTCTCCAGATAAAGGCTACCCACTTTGTTTTGCTGAGTTTGACAATCAATTAAATACAAGAGAAAAAGAAACTGCTGAAGATGCTTTTAGTTGTTATACAGAATTGGCTAAATATTTAATTTCTATTACTTAAGGAGATTTGTCATAAAATGGACCAATCAGAGCGTCAAAAAAGGATTGTTCAATACTTAGAGATTAAACCAATTAATCACGGTCAAGTTCACAGTTTTCAAATCGCTATACCTGAATCTGAAAGATTAGAAATATCTCCTGAAAGGCGCGAAATATTAGAGAGAAGTTTGAAGGAGCAAGATAGCAACTTAATTCCTTTAATTGTACGTCGGACGGAAGCTTATGATGAGGAAAAAGAGTATGAAGTTGTGCATGGTGTTGATTGGTGTATTGTTGCTAATGAGATAGGTATAGAGAAGCTATGGGTATGGGTATTTGATCTAACAGATGAACAGGCGGAACTTGCTAAATATGAAATGGAAAAGCTGTTAGCTTTATCTACAATTGAATTAGAAGAGAAGCAATCGCTAATTCCAAAAGAAGGTACAATAAATTTAAGTGATTTAGCTAAGTTACTAGACAAAAAATTGCAACCAATGACAACAAAATTAAATGAGTTAGCAACTAACTCTACTACTGTTGCAAGTTCTAATTTTCAAGCAGAAAAGAATACAACTATCCAAAAACAGCTAGAAGTTTTATTTACTAAAATCAATCAACTATCTAATAAAGTAGAAGAAATACAAAAACAGCTAAGTTCTAATGTTCAACCATCTCCAGCAACAATTTCAGCACATAAATTGAATTTACAGGAGGCAACAAAGACAGAAATTGAAGAAAAATTGAATTACTTAGGAGTAAACCATAAACAAATTACAGCAGCATGGAATGCTATTGAGAAGTGGAAAAAATCTGATGAAGATTTAACTTGGGGAAACCTTGAGCAATTAGCAAAAAGCAAGGATAAAAAGTTGAAAGTTTCAGGTTTTGGTAAAACAACTTACGATAAACTCAGAGAAATAGCAGAGATACCAAAGTAGGTTTTAGCGATCGCATCCCCTCACCCAAAAATACCAAATATCTGTAGGTTGGGTTGAGGTAACGTTAGCGCCAGCTTATCCCTAGGATAAACCCAACTCGTACCAAGATGATATGTTGGATCAATCGTACCTACAAGTTATGTTTATCCTAAGGAATAAGCTCCGCTCACACTTCGTTCTACCCAACCTACTATCTCTCAAAATAATTGAGTCTAAAACCTCGCTTTTAAGGTGAAATGTTTTTGGAGGGTTGCTCACGCATCCCCATTATAAAAACAATTTCATTATTAATTATTAATTAGGGTTTGCTGATTAAATATCAAATAATTGTCAGATAAAGGTTTTAGCCTTTTTAGGTATTGAAAAAGTACATGGTTTTAAGCTCTTCATGCTCAAAAAGAAGCGCATTAAAGAGCGCATAGTTGGGCAAAAAAAATATTCCCCTACTCCCCTACTCCCCTACTCCCCTACTCCCCTACTCCCCTACTCCCCCGCTCCCCTACTCCTTAAAAAAGACTTTTTCAGCAAACCCTAATTATTAATTATTAATTATTAATTATTAATTGTTGAATCACCCCCATCAAAAAAACTCTGACACCTTTCCCTTTGAGGACAAATATCGCACAAATACTCATGCTCCGTCCGTGGAGGTGGATCTGGTTGAAACTCCTCCCACCTTAACCACTCCCGCATATCCTGTAACTTAGCAGGAACTAAACTCTCCACCACATTCTCTAACTTTTCCCACGAATAATGATATTCTCCCAGCTCAGGTAAAACCCAATAAACAACCGCATCAACAGACACCTTTTTCTTTTGCTTCAGTAGAAAACTATACAAAGCAACCGCCATTAACTGAGACGATACTTCTACAGTTTCATAAGTCTGATAATTAACCACACATAAACGACGAGATTCAAAATCAAAAATTAAATTATTAACTTTTCCCGTTAACTTTTGAGTTTTACCATCTGCTATTTTAAAAGTATAATCTAGCAGTATTTCCCTGATCATTAACGTGCGACGAACTACAACATTTTCATGACAGTAACGCCGATTTTTAACAATGATTTTAGATATATTTAAAATTAGTTTAGTTAATAGCTGCCAAATTTGATAGAATGCTGTTGCTAGACTAGAATCTTTTGCAATTATTGTGTCCAAATAAGGAAAGAAAATCGACTCATAAAATAATTGTTGTATTTGATGAGCGATCGCCTCTACCATCAACTCCTCAAACTGCCCCTCAAACAAAGCTTGAATTTTAGACTCCTGCCTAATCATATTCATCAACTGATTAGCTAAGTCAAGAAAAGCACTATCAATTTCCTGGATATAATCTTTTGACAAAAACAGATGCTCGCCCCCAAAACGTTGTTTCAGATAAAATAAACGTGGGCATTCAAAAGCAACTTTAACATTTGTAACACTGAATGGCGGAGACTGTAGTTGAGGTTTATTAGTTATTGGCATTGACAAACTATCCTGAGTTAATATCACTAAGAGATTGAATGTATCAGGAAATAGGGAACAGGGAATAGAGGAGTGTTCTGAATATAGTGACAGCTCCCGTCGCTAAACTCTTGCGAGCTATAGCGCGGGCTTCTCGTTGACTCCCGGCAACCCGTCGGACATTTCACGTTCGCGAAGCGTCTGTGCAGGAGAAACTTTGGTTTTACTTCCCTGTGCTGCCCCACCGGAGAAGGAGTAGAGATTAATTTCTCGCTCTACCTACGTTCCTTGAAAGTTTTATATACAAGAGGCTGTACTTTGAATGCACAATTCCTTGTAGAACCCCGTACCTTCAGTTGTCTAGGTTCGTTTTGTAGACGGCGGTTAGCTCTTGAAATGACTTTACCTACATCATTTATTTGATCAGCATTTTGTCCACCATTCATCCTGTCGCTAATCCGGAAGGATATAACGCGGGGCTTCTGGCAGTTGCTGCTAAAGATATTTTATATTTGTCAGCATAACTGATAAAGTCTGAATATCGATACACTATTCTGTCAGAGCTGTTTAATTCTAAATTTTTGCGTTTCTCTCAAAACCTTATGAGGAAACAGTTATGGCCAGTTCTACTTCTTTGGGTGAAAAGTCAACTTTTAATTTATGATTAAAAGCTTCCATCCCCGTGTCTGGTTTGTCTGGTGCGTCCCCGTGTCTATCGAGAATGAAACAGTCCTGCTATTCTGTCATGCTTATTTCAATCCCTGGACTCCTTCACACTTTGAGTTGAATATCTATCCATAATATCTTAATACTGATTTTACAAACAGTGTCTAAAAATTTTTCAAAAAATTATCAATTTTAGCTACTAAATATTAATTTTTATTTATCACTCCTAACTAGGAATAAAACAAATCAATTGTCGATCTAATTTTGATGTCGGAGTAATTTTTTTGATTTTCTGTTCTCCTTCCAGCTCTTCAAAAATTGATACAATTATTGACTGCTCTATATTGACAAATTTATCTAGTATCTTCTCAATTATGTTTTTGCGCTCCATAAAACATTGTGTTTCAATTAAATTTACCACAAAATCCTTCACTTCATCTAAATCTGAATCACTTTCCTGTTCTTGACTATCTGCTAGATCGACTACAGATAAATCTTGTAATAAGCTACAGTTGTTGAAAATTTGTGATTCACAAATTATTTCTTCTAACTCTTTGAGACTAATAATCTTACCTTCGATAGTTAATTCATTTGCGAGAGCAGCATTCACTAAACTATGGTATGTAGCCAAAAAATATACAGATTCCAGATTGGGCTGAATATGACGATTTTTCAATCTACCTTGAAAAACTTTTCTATATATTTTATTGCTCATATTTTTAGCATTTCCCACATCAGCAGCTCTCACTAAATATAAACTTTGACATAACTTTTGACTCACCACTTTATGGCAACCATTCATTGTATTATAAAAACTATTCATATTTGGATCTTCTGTCCAAATAACACCAATTATTTCCTCGTTATTTTGTTGTTTATAACTCAAAGAATGACTAGCATATTTCCCACTTAATAATTTAGTTTTTACCTCCTGACATTTCACAGCATTTAATACCTCTTGTAGCATTTTAATCAATTCTGGTGCTGCTAGATCGGTAATTTTCTTGATTTTTTTCTTAGTTTTTCTATATTTATCTTGCCAAATTAACTTAAAAGTTGCTAATTGTGTTTCTAGTGTTAACTTTTGAGAATTGTCTGGCTGATCTAATAATTGATTTTTATATCGATCATATTCCTTACGTCCCAATTCTAAAATATTGCGAGGTAGAGTTTTACCCCTAGGAAACTTTTCTTCTAATATTTCTGTTGACAAAGGAAATATAGGTGATTTAGGCAGGGGTTTAGCCAGAGAATGCAAAAGACTCAAACGAGCTGCTAATAAACATTCTCCTTGTGCTAAAGTAATCGGCTTTAAATGAAAATATCCAGCATTTACTCTAGCTTTATCTGCAGGTTGAATCAATTCATAATTTTGTTTCCAGGTACTCGTAATAATACTAATAATTATCAGAAAATTTTGTGGATTATGAGTATGAATACTAGAATTAACATTAAATAAAGCTTGCAAATCCAAAGAACCATTTAATAATCGAGGAATATTATCAAGATTATCAAAACATAAAACAATAGGTTGAGATGCAGCCGAAATAATACCCAAGTTAGTCATAATTTTCTGAGCAGAATCTTCAGAGTCTATACTATTTTTAATCCCCAAATATTTTAAATCATCTTCATCCAAATCATCCCCTCTTAACCACTCACAGGCAATCGATGTGTAATTTGGATTTAACAGATGATAAAGGGCGCTGAAAAAATCATTAGGATTATAAATTCCAGAAAAATAAATACCTTTGAGATTTCTAATAAATACTCTTCTTTCACCAATAATTTTTTTTAGTAAATTACTATTTTGGAAAGCCAATAGACCTTTTAACCATAGTAACAACTGAGAATCTGTTTGACCTTCCGGAGTTTTCATCAGAGAATCTACTGTTTGACGCAAAATATGACGCCAAATGTAATCACTATCAGGCCAGGGATCGATATAGACAAAAAAGGCTTTTGTGTTGAATAATTTTTTGATTCTCCCTAAAAGATAACTTTTACCAGAACCAGAGTCACCAGTCAGTATCAATGTTCGGGGACGATGTTCCTGGGCAACCTGCTCTAGCACTGTTTCTATATCAGATATAATATTTTGATGGATAGAATCAACATTTAAGGTAGGATTTTGTTGCTCCTGCCAAAAATTAATAGTATAAAGACTGACTGGATCAAAAGGATTAACTTCTCTTTGAATAATCCGATCTATAGATGCCATAGTTATAAACTGGTAAGATTTTTTGGTAGGGTTAGAGAATTACGATAGCAGATATAGGAAAATTGGTGTTGCTGAAGGGTGTGTATGATATTAATCTTAATTATCAGGAAAGGCAGAGGGCAGGAGGCAGCTATGCTGAAGGGAATTGTTTCTCCTCTGCCCGTGACCGAAGGGAACAAGGGTTTAACGAAGTCAGAAGTCCCCAAGTCAGAAGTCAGAAGTTAACTCACCCCTAGCCCCTCCCCCTCCCAACCCACCCCTAACCCCTCCCAGGAGGGGAGGGGAAGTAGGGGATTTGAGCAAGGCTCCAAAAATATTGCGCCTTAAAAGACGGGGTTGCGCGACCCATGTTATTTTGATAAAACCCCATCGTCAATGGGGTTGTCTACAATTGGTTGGGTTCAGAAACCCCATCCAATTTTTCCTTCTGTCCTCAGCACTCAGCATAGCTGCCTTCGTTTATTTATTTAGGAGTCAACCCACCCCTAGCTCCCAGAATTGGGAGAACCGAGTCAGGAGGGAAGAAAGAAGAAGAAAGAGTAGTAGAAGGAGAAGGTTTTTTGTTCGCGCTCTTATCCTAACAGGACATCATACCTCAAATCACCAACGCTGGAAAATCTAGTAGGGAATGATAAAAAATAAACTTCCGCCAATATCTTGAGGTATACCTGCTTCAAACTGTTCTGGAGTGTAGGAGCTGACTTCTTGTAAGGAGCTTAATTCTATTTGGTCACTTTTTTCTAGACGGTAAAGTGCTAGATCTAGTTCTTCTCTAGATAAAGGAGGTTGTAATTTGTGTCGCAGATGAAAAATAGGTAGATAGTTATTTGTGCCTAGATTTTGGTCTAAGTCTCGAATCACAGCTAAAATCTCAGAGTCCGTAGGTTTGTCAGGCATTTGGGAAAACTGCTGTTTTTCCTGTTTAGGGAGGTAAAGTGAACAGTTGCTACGCATTAAATCAAGATAATCACTTAACATTTTTAAAGATATCTCTTTTGCAGTACTGCCAGAAGAATATTCTTGGCACAAAAATTGCTTTCCTTTTTCTGTTAACCAGACATCTTTGATTTTTTGATTGATAACTTTAATCAAACCTTGCTCTAGTAAGTCTGTGATAACAGCTTTCCTATAGCTACTATCAAGACCAGTCTCCGCTGGAGAAATAGCACCTTTAGCAGTAGCTTTCAAAACCTTCAATTCTTCGGTGGTGAGTGAATTAACAGCTTTTTTATTATTTAACAGTGATTTTCCTTGAGGTTCTATATTAATTTTTGTAACTTCTCGAGTAAATTTTACCAACCCTAGATCGCCAAGTCTGGAGCAAATTTGATTTTTCTCAGAGACCTTCATTTCAGACTCTAAGTTGATTTTAGTAATAGATACTTGATAATTTGGATAGCTCAGTAATTTTAACAAAAATTTTAAATCTTTAACATCCATGCGATCGTCTTTTCCTCACTTGCAAAAATCAGCCCATTAATATTATTATTAATCAGATAGGTACCCCTTGACTATTTTGTGCAAAAAAGTTAAAAAATAACTTCAGACACTAGAATAGAGTTTTGTGATCGCTCCCTGACATGGCCAGAAAATATACTGCCATCAGTTAATTCAGTTCAGAGCAATTTAAGCTGATCGCCATTCCTACAGTCCAAACTGGGCAATACCTAGTGCCGCTACGCGGAAGTCAAAAGTCAAAAGTCATGCATCGAGTGTGTAATTCTGAGGTCCCCTCAGAATATAAGGCACACATCTGACAGTCAAAAGTATTGATTGGTAGGCTTTTAGGATTTTGTAACTGGTTAGTTATTTCTGCCATTCTGCACTATTTAAATTGTAGTATTAAATTGATAACTGCAATAAAAGGTAGTAAGTGTTCGCTGAGTTCATAGCAAAAAATCAATTGCTACTAAGATCGTAATTAATTGTCTTCCATAGTAAATGAAAGTATGCTAAAGTAATTTTGTGAAAGTAAAATCTGGGTAATGAAAAAATACACTAAGGCAGAGTAAAAACCAACAAGTCAAAAAAGTAATGTTGGAGATCGTACTTACTTATAACTGTATGAATTTCTAGCCTGAAAATTAATTATACTTTCCCAGATTATGCCATAATCATAAGTCATGTTTGGCAGAACTAAACAGTTTGCGAACTCCCAGCACCTAATTCTATTTTATCAAACTGTGATGAAATTATGATTTTCCCAATAGCTGAAATAGCTGAAAATCTTGAATTTATCAAAAGTGATAAAGAGGAGTCACAAAGAAAATGTTACCGGGAGAATGCTATCTAGGCAGTATTAGCCCAAAACCTTTATTTGATTTTAGGAACCAAGGAAAAGTTGTAAGCAAATGGTTTCATCAACGAAGCGAAAAAATCGACAAGAAGATTTACCAGTACAACCAGTAAGTTTGGAGTTAACTCCCATATCCAAAATTACCGTACCAGACTCTCAGGTGAGAGATATTCCTGCGGAAAGATATGAAGCCCTAGTTAAGAGTCTTTCTGAACAAGGCAGTAACTTAATCCCATTAATTGTCAGATTAACAGAGAATGACGATTCCGAGCAGCAGTACGAAATCGTTCGTGGTGCTGATTGGTATCAAGTTGCAAAAGAAGCTGAAATCAAGGAACTATGGGCCTGGATTTATGAAATGACAGATGAACAAGCAAGGATAGCTGTGGCAGAAATAGAGCAGCTAACTAAACCACCTGTTATGGAAACACCAAACTTTGAGAATCTAATGCAGCAACTTGAGGTATCATTCGATAAAAAAGTGGATTCTCTCACAAAAAAAATCGATCAATCTATTAAGAAAAATGAGGAGGTACTCAAGAAACAAGTAAAATCCTTGCAGGATCGAGGGACGGATGTTGTTCAAATTGAACAACTCAAAAATTTGATTACAAATCTAGAAAATTCAGTTAACGATAAGGTAGAAAAATTGGCAAGAAAAATCACAAGTTCAACAACAAAAAAAACAACTTCTAATTCTTTATCAGGAGTGAATGTGGACTTATTATCAAAACAACTTGACGATCTCGATAAACAAATAGAGAAAAAACTCGAAGGAATTGTCAAAACAATAAATCAGTTTTCCCAGTCAGTTCAAGATATTGAAGATGACTTAAAAACTCAAGTATCTGCGGTTCGGCGTCAATTACAGACAATACCAGATGTTGATTCTACTGAAAAAGTTGCTGCTAAAACTGAGACAGCACGTAAGACAACAACCAAAAGTAAACCAAGTTCTACAGGTTCGTCGAGGTCTAAGGCCAGTACAACAAAAACTACTACTAGAAAGACTAAAGCCCAAGCAGCTCCTGTAGAGCCAGAAGTTCCCATGGATGATTATGATACCAAATCACTCAGGCAACTGAAGAAAATTGCCCAAGAGCGGAAACTTCGTGGCTATGCGCGTATGAAACGTCCTGAAATTCTCAAAGCTCTCCGAGAAGCTGACGCTGCTAGTTAGGACTAAGTGCTGTTGGCAGAAGTGTTGGAAAGCAAAGTCAAATGATTGGACACACCCTAGATCGGTATTCACAAAAAAACCGATCGTTGGCTAAGTTTGTTTAAAGCTAAAACCAAGCTAACACAAAAAAATAGTAGGTAAAGTTCCTAGAGATTTGAAGCCTGGGTCAAATATCGTGGTAAAGACGTAGTATCATAATTCTCACAAGAAGTGGGAAATTAGTCTCCAAAACTCAAATATTATTTTGGGTAAATTGGGATAAGTTCAATAAAACGGTAATTACCTATCTAATAAGTCAAGAGTTACTTACTGATCACAAATCGGGTAATTAACTTTTGACTTTGAACTGTAGAAAGTGCGAGTATAAATATATCTCGATCTAGACCAGCTTTTAATATCGTGTCCGGTTGAATAATTAGACTTTGGTGGAAGAAAGGCAGGAGGCAGGAGGCAGGAGGCAGAAGGTTTTCTCAAGAGTGTCACCTTTATTTTATACACGCTCCGATGCTACCGGACATGATATAATGTCTGGATAGTTAGTGATGAAAAAATCTATTTTCTTGCTTGAATAGCAAATTTTCCTATGATATCTACTCTACTCTAGCTTTAGTTAATAAAAATTGGCCTGTATCATTACTAAGCCAATATCGAGTAATCATCATCTTATAGAAAGATTGATCGAGTGACGATCGCTAAAAAATTATACCTAGGGCAGGATGGCGGAAATAACTGACCAGTTATAAAATCCTAAAACAATTACAAATCAAAAATGACTTACTTTTGACTTTTGACTTTTGACTTTTAACTTCCGCGTAGCGGCAATAGTTATTTTCAACTTAAGTAGTTGCTTTTCTAACTCGATCAGCATAGTCTTGAGGGCGAATTTTCCTAAAACTTTGCAAAGCAAATTGTCGTAAATTTAAGGGTAGGTAAGATAATACTAAAGCAAATTTAGTCTTGGATGAAGTTCCTAGTATTTGACTTGATTCTTGTAGTAATTTTCTCCCTTTAACACTTTCACCCTTTTCAATTAATCTAATTCCTAGATTTTGTTTGGTATCTGCTAACTTAAATAAACGTGATTTTTCCAACTTATGATCGTCAAATTTATAACTATTAATACAGAAACTTTTAGCAGATAAAAAGTGAATATCTTGTTTTAAACTGGTTTGACGGTTATGAAAACGATATTCCATAAGATATTCTGGAATAAAATATCCAACTTTTCCTACTACTGCTAATCTGACCAGTAAATCAAAGTCTTCACATCCATCTGCTTCAGGCCGCATATAATCAACTTCTTGTAGGCAAGAGCGACGAAACAAAGTTGAACCCACCTGCAAACTTTGGTATTGAAATGTTTCTTTGAGTAAGTTAGGGATAATTCCTTGCTCCAACTTATCCTTTCCCCACTTAGCAGCATTCTCTTTTGTAGCAACTTCGTCTCGTTCACTTTTTTCATTAATAACCCAATGACTTGTACAGACAAAATCTACATTTTGCATCTCATCTAATACTGCCACAGTTTTCTCTAAAAATTCTGGAGTTAGGGCATCATCATCATCAAATTTGATGAAATAATCCCCTGTAGCAGCATCAAAACCAGAACGCATATTTTTACTACGTCCAATATTTTGAGGATGCTGAATATAGTGAATTCTGGAATCATTCCACTGACTAACTACTTCAGCAGTATTATCTTTTGAACCATCATCAGTTATGATTAATTCAAAATCATCATAAGTTTGATTCAAAACACTATTTACTGCATAAGGGAGCAAATTCGCTCGGTTATAAGTGGGAATGCAAACGCTAACTTTTGTCATAATAAATTACATATTTGATGAAATAATTTTAATACATAATTAACCCAATATTTGGATGATAACTAATGACGATATTTTGGCTAATTCTTAATTAGGGCTTGCTGATTAAATCTAAAAGCATTGACATATAAAGACTTTAGCTTGTTTAGGGTCAAAAAAAGTGCGCTTGTTTTAGTCTAAAACGCTCAAAAAGTTAGTATTTTAGGCGCATAGTTGGACAGAGCAATCTTGGGACAATTCTTACTCATACCCCCTCGCTCCCAAGCCATTTCTCCTGTCTCCCCCTCCCCTCCTGGGAGGGGCTAGGGGTGGGTTGGGAGGGGGAGGGGCTAGGGGTGGGTTGTCTCCTACCAATACCAAAAGACTTATTCAGCAAACCCTAATTAATTAAAGATTCTGTACCGGGAACATGACCAAATATTCGCTCTGAATATTTCAATATTTCCTGATTAAAAAACTGCTTGTATTGAGGGTCATCAGATACTTTTTGCCATCGGTTTAAGACATCCATTGATGTTGCTTTGTTCTTAAATTGTTTTCCTTCAAATGAACTACCTCCACCAAAACTCGTTACCTTATCAATGCCTGCATCAGAAAATTCTATTTGCAGTTTCTCAGCAATTTTTCGCCTATATTCAATATCAGCAAACCATTGATTATAATTTA
>NZ_JAAHHG010000101.1:19787-26281 GCF_010692555.1 Okeania sp. SIO3B5
CCTTCAAATGAACTACCTCCACCAAAACTCGTTACCTTATCAATGCCTGCATCAGAAAATTCTATTTGCAGTTTCTCAGCAATTTTTCGCCTATATTCAATATCAGCAAACCATTGATTATAATTTACACAAACTTTGTTGTGCTTGAGATAATTTGTTTCTCCTAAATATTCTTTTGCATAATCAATCCATAAATCAATCATGGTTTTATTCGGAGAATTTACTGATAAAAAATGTTTCGCCTGAGAAGATATCTTTAGTCTACTTGCAAACAGATTAAAAGGGTCTCTAATAATCAGTAAATCGTACCTCATAGCACTTTTTCCTAAGTATAGATCGTGATTACGCTCGAATTTATCGCTTGCTATCTGATCTAGAGGAAAATCTTCATAACTGTAAATCAAACAATCTCTTTTAATAAAATTTCCCTTAGCTTGTTGGCGGTTATGTTCTATTGCCCATTTATGTTCTGGGAATTGATCTCGAAGATTTTCATACTTATAACGGTAGGGGTTTTGATTGGCTAATACATTATTAATAAATCCTACATCACCATTCTGTTGACTTTTAACCCAGTTAATAATGGCATGATTCCCAGTGCGCTTCATACCTGCCACTCGAATTTCCTTTTGATTAACTACTTCTGAAAGTTTGTGTTGCTGGGTAATAATTCTGATCAAATCTTCAACATTATGTGCTAGAAAAAGCTTACCTTTCTTCAAGGCGAGATTTGGTTTTTTTAATGCTTTAACTATCTGTGATTTTTCCACCATAAAATCTATACCCTAAGATTAAAATACTAACTTTATTAATTAATTTAAAGATTCTGTACCGGGAATATGACCAAATATTCGCTCTGAATATTTCAATATTTCCTGATTAAAAAACTGTTTGTATTGAGGGTCATCAGATACTTTTTGCCATCGGTTTAAGACATCCATTGATGTTGCTTTGTTCTTAAATTGTTTCCCTTCAAATGAACTACCTCCACCAAAACTCGTTACCTTATCAATGCCTGCATCAGAAAATTCTATTTGCAGTTTCTCAGCAATTTTTCGCCTATATTCAATATCAGCAAACCATTGATTATAATTTACACAAACTTTGTTGTGCTTGAGATAATTTGTTTCTCCTAAATATTCTTTTGCATAATCAATCCATAAATCAATCATGGTTTTATTCGGAGAATTTACTGATAAAAAATGTTTCGCCTGAGAAGATATCTTTAGTCTACTTGCAAACAGATTAAAAGGGTCTCTAATAATCAGTAAATCGTACCTCATAGCACTTTTTCCTAAGTATAGATCGTGATTACGCTCGAATTTATCGCTTGCTATCTGATCTAGAGGAAAATCTTCATAACTGTAAATCAAACAATCTCTTTTAATAAAATTTCCCTTAGCTTGTTGGCGGTTATGTTCTATTGCCCATTTATGTTCTGGGAATTGATCTCGAAGATTTTCATACTTATAACGGTAGGGGTTTTGATTGGCTAATACATTATTAATAAATCCTACATCACCATTCTGTTGACTTTTAACCCAGTTAATAATGGCATGATTTCCAGTGCGCTTCATACCTGCCACTCGAATTTCCTTTTGATTAACTACTTCTGAAAGTTTGTGTTGCTGGGTAATAATTCTGATCAAATCTTCAAGATTATGTCCTAGAAAACGCTTACCTTTCTTCAAGGCGAGATTTGGTTTTTTTAATGCTTTAACTATATTTGACTTTTCCACCATAAAATTTATTCGTAAAATTAAAATATTCAGAGTCTAACTAAAATTAATAATATAGCAATTCCCAAAAAGCGGGAGGTACAAAATTCCTTGGTTTTAGGGAGTAGGGAGTAGGGAGTAGGGAGTAGGGAGTAGGGAGTAGGGAGTCGTAATTCTCGTTCCGTAGGAATCGATAAATAAGAAAAACAACTGTACCTCATTAGCTTGGGAAACGCTATATAATATTGCCATTAAATATAATAAATTACCTGTATATAAAGAAAAATCTAGAGGAACTTACTCACTGTATGCAAATTCTAATGCTTTCCTCCACCTTTCCTTATCCTCCCAGTCGAGGTGGTACTCAAGTTAGAACTTTTAATCTACTCAAATATTTGAGTCAAAAACATTCTGTTACTTTGGTAACACAACGGTCTCCAGATGTCAATGATTCAGAAATAGATTCATTGCGGTCTTATGTGGAAGAGTTGGCCGTATTTCCGCGTCCTCAAGAACCAAATAAAGGAGCATTATTAAAACTAAGACGTTTTAGTAATTTTCTGATTGAAGGTACTCCACCAAGTGTTGTTTCTATATATTCGCCAGCAATGCAAAATTGGGTAGATGAGTTTGTGGCAGCAGGTAAATGTGAGGCCATTACTTGCGAACATTGTGTGAATGAAATTTATATTCACCCGGAATGGCAACAACAACTAAAAACTCTAGTTAATGTCCATAGCTCGGTTTATGGTACTTGTAAGCAACAGTTAGAAACTGGTACAGCAGAAAAACCATTGCGAGATAGACTGAATCTTTCCCTACTGCTTCGTTATGAAAAACGCTACTGTTCAAAATTTTCCTGTATAGTCGCAACAACTGAGGAAGATGGGAAACAACTGCAAGAGTTTAACCCCAATAGTCAAATATCAGTTATTCCTAATGGCGTAGATTTTACTCAATTTCCCTATCGAAGTAACGATCCAGGGGGACATCAATTAATTTTTGTGGGAGCTATGGATAATTTTCCTAATATTGATGCGGTTCGCTTTCTAACTTTGGAAATATTACCAGAAGTACAACAACGTTATCCTGATACAACTTTAGCTCTGGTAGGGGCAAGACCAGTGCCAGAAGTGCAGGAACTTTCAACTCGCCCAGGAGTAAAAGTTACAGGTCGCGTACCTTCAATGGCAGAATATTTACATCAAGCGACCGTTTGTGTGATTCCGATGCGTACTGGTTTTGGAATTAAAAATAAAACTTTAGAAGCAATGGCAGCAGGTACGCCTGTTGTGGCCAGTGACCGTGGTTTAGAAGGTCTAGCAGTTGATGGTGCCGATACACCATTAAGAGCATTAAGAGCAAACCAAGTAACAGAATATGTAGAGGCCATTAGTCGGTTATTTGAGGATGGGCAGTTGAGACAAAGGTTGTCAGAAAATGGGCGATCGCTCATAGAAACGGAGTATACTTGGGAAGTTCAAGGTCAGCGCTATGAGCAGGTATTGCTAGGATGATGAAAAAGAAGATTCACAACTCTAAAGCTAGTTACAATCAAGCGAAGTTTCCTAAAGTTGCTAAAACAGCTCAGAAATCTAATTATCCTAGAACTAAGAAAAATCCACAAATTAGCCGGATAACTTCTGTCTCTAAATCTAAGCATCAGAGGAGATTATCTAAATCTCAAAAGTTTTCTCTAACATCCTTACCTTGGAAAAAATGGATGCTTGAATGGGTAGGGATAACTTTATTATTTGGTGGCTCTGGTTTGATGGCAATGGGGGCATGGATTAGTGTAAAGTTAATTTCCGATCCGAATGCTATAGTCTGGTTTAATCAATTATTGCCACAGTGGACTCGATTTTATATATCCGGGAATAAATCTTTGCAAACTCTTGAGCAAATTAAGGATAGTATCAAAAAAGATGAAGGGTTTAGTACCGGAGAAACTTTTTCTCTTCCTAGCACAGCAGGAGATTCTATTTTAGATGTATTAGTGCCAGTAATGAAACAGATTGATTCTAGAGCTTCTTTACCCTGTGAAACTCCTTGTCGGAAATTAGTAGAGTTGCGAGTCTATCAATCAATTTTGTCTGTTAACCAACGAGAAGGGAGTAAACCATATTTTCGATTAGTTAATACTTTACCTCTCCAAGGTCCTGCTGAATCTTTTGTCATTTCATCTACTATTGAGTCTGTCTCTGCTTCCCAAGGCTCAAATCAACCTTTACCTTTAACAACAGTACGTCGTTTTCAAGGCAAAGTTCCTGCTGCTGGAATTTGGTTTACTGTCAGTGGTCAAAGATTACAAAACAATAAAACTATTCCTTATGGGCAAATTTTAAATTACAACCCTAAAAAAAATTACTTGAGTTCAATGTTGGAATGGAAAAGTGCTGCAGGTCAAGCTCCCATTTGGCAGGAAATGACTGGAGGAGGAGATCCAGAGCTGGTGGTTGAGCAAACTGTGGGATTAGATCCTGATTTTGATATTTATTGGGTTCAACCACGAAAGTTTATACTTAATCCGATTGAGTTAGAGAAAATTTCTCTAGAGGAAACTCCTATTGGAGATAGGTATTATCGAAATACTCTTAGATTAGCTCGTAATGGTTTATGGTCTGGTGCTTTTGCTTTAATTCAACCTTTGCGAAAGAATTTAATAGATAAATCTCAATGGCCTGAAAAAGCACAAGCTCAATTTGATTTAATTAAATTTCATGCCAAGATTACCGAAGCTCAGGCGATCGCTTCTTGGGCAAGTCCAAGTCAAAAAGTTTTGGCTGGTTTAATTGATGGTCGTTGGCAAGAAAGTCTAAATGTGTTTGAAAATAATTTGAGCAGCACTTATGAGATTGGTAAATTACTCCAAAATGATACTGGTCGTCTCCGTAGTCGAGTTGATGCGGCTTTAAGGGTAAATCAAGCTGAAACTAATGCTGTTGCTTGGGGTGCTTTAATTGTGGCGAGTCAAAAGGGGCGAAGAAGGGCAATGTCGTGGTTAAATAGGCAACCTCAGACTAGCAAAGAGGCAAAGGAAAAGATTGGGAAGTTATTGGATCAACTAGATGCTGCTTTTGCTAAGGAGGAAACTATACAGCAGCAGAGAATTCAGCGAGGAGGGGTGTTATGAAGTCAGAAGTCAGAAGTTAGAATTCAGGAGTCAGGAGTCAGGAGTCAGGAGTCAGGAGTCAGGAGTCATATCATGTCCGGTAGCATCGGTCTTGTATAGAGAAGGTAAGGAAGAAGGAAGAAGGAAGAAGCTTTAAGAGAAGGAAAAATTTTACTTATATGGCAGTAGATATTTTCCCAACTTTTACACGGGACTATACCAACGGACATGATATCAGGAGTCAGGAGAAGAGAAAAAAGTAATAGATAAATTTTTGGTAGTAGTGCATTGTAATTATTTTGGTTATAGAGCATGAGAGTGGGAGTATCTTGCTCTCTTATTAGGTGTCAAGCATTCCCATCTATACTGAAGTCTGAAGTTATATTGACATCCTCCCCGGCCTAAAGGCACGGGGATTCCTACCGAGCCTTAGCTCCTCGGCGGGTTGACGTTTTGCGCTTCGCAAAGCTCCGCTAACACAGGCTGCTGCTACCTTGGCGGTAGTCTTACGCTTGCCTCCACGTCCGTTTAGAGTCTCGGACTGCCCGCCCGCGACTAATATATTTATTGCTGCATTTTCATCACGGTCATGCTTTGCACCACAATTCAAACATTCCCACTCCCTCACTGAAAGCTCTAACTTTCCACCTTTAAATCCACAACATGAACAAGTTTGAGATGTTGCTTCCCAACGACTAATTACTCTAAAATCACGACCGTATTTTTCAGCCTTTCCTTCTAACAGTGTCCTAAATTGTCTCCAACCTAAATCAGAAATTGCTCTGGATAATTTACGGTTTTTAACCATTCCTGAAACATTCAAGTCTTCTAAAACAATTGTTTGGTTTTCACAAATTATTTTAGTAGACAATTTATGTAGAAAATCTGTTCTTGTATCTTTCAGTTTAGCGTGAAATTTAGCTATTCTTAGCCTAGCTTTTTCATAACGGTTTGACCCCCTAGTTTTATTCGACAATGACTTACTTAACTTTCTATACTTCTTAATTCGTTTTTTGAGCGGTTTAGGAGCATCAACCTTTGTACCATCGCTCAATGTAGCAAAAGTTTTGATACCTAAATCTATACCTACTGAATTCTCAGTTTGAGGTAAGATTTCGGCACAAGTTTCTACTACAAAACTCAGAAAATATCTAGTAGGGGCGATTCGCGAATCGCCCCTACAATCTTTGATTACTGTTACTGATGATGGAGCAGCAGGTAAATCTCACGGGCGAAACTATTTTTAGTTTCCCAATTTTAGCTAAATAAACTTTATGTTGACCAAGTTTAAAACCACCCTTTCTAAACCTAGCAGTTTGCTTTGATTTTCTAGTTTTAAACTTCGGAGGCTTTATAGGTCTGCCTTTCTGTTGACCTTTGGTTGATTTAAAAAAATTTTGATAAGCTTGGTTTAAATCATTTAAAGATTGTTGTAATGGTATATTAGAAACTTCCGATAACCACTCTCTATCTTCAGTATTTTTAGCTTGAGTAATAAAAAGCTTTTGTAGCTCGGAGTTAGTTGGTTTCTTCTCTCCTAATTTATACTTTTCTTGGCAGCAAGCTAGACTATCATTCCAAACAACACGTTCACGAAGTGTTGCGCCAGCAAACACAACCAAATAGCTTGGCCAATCGGTGTTTTTGTCCTGATGTTGGATATA
>NZ_JAAHHG010000102.1 GCF_010692555.1 Okeania sp. SIO3B5
GCCTTAAAATGCAGATTACTTTTTAACTCAAAATCTAGTTCAGCTTTAGACACAAAGCGTCCTGCTTTAAATAGCATTTGACGACAATAGTAAATACCACAATTTGTCAACTTATTTGCTTCTGTGCTTATGTATTCAAGCACAGCCATTACTTCTGAGGTATTCTTGACTAGGTGTTGTTGACATCCATACATTAATTATCACCTCCTGTAGATATAATAGCACTGTAGATATAGTAGCACTATTAAACACATTCTGTCTACAGATTGATGAAGAAAAAACCAGACGAATATAGAAGAAATCCTCACTCAGTAACACTGATTAATTACCATTTTGTATTTTGTCCAAAGCGTAGAAAGCCAGTATTGGTAGGAGACGTAAAACAACGGTTGCAACAGATTATTTTTGAGTTATGTACTGAGCATGATTGGAGGCTAATAGCATTAGAAATAATGCCAGACCATGTACATTTATTTTTAGAAGTTGACCCAACTTTTGCACCCTCTGTCATTATCAAACGAGTCAAAGGTAGAGCTTCTCATCATTTGAGAAAAGAATTTCCTAGATTGCTAAAATTGCCCACACTTTGGACCCCTAGCTTTTTCTGTGCTACAACAGGAAATGCTTCAACGGATACTGTTAGGAAGTATATTGAAAACCAAACCGGAAAGTAACACCGGGTTAAAACCCGCGTGTCGTTATTCAACCAGGGGATAAATCTTCCGGGAACTTTCTGAGCGCCATTTTTTAGGTTTTACGAAAAACCATAGACTATAACCGAGACCATGGAACTTCCCATACAGCAGTCGCGGTAAAGGTAGGAAGTAAAAAAGATTATTGCCACGCGGTGAAAATTCATGGACCTTGCCAAATAGTGTATCAACCTCATAAACCTAATACAAGTCAAGCTGGAGGTGCCCGTCTATGGATTGAAGTAGAACCGGGAAATATAGTAGAGCGAGTATATTTCAGTGATGGAGATTATGGTCCGCCTCCGGAAGTGATTCAACAGCGAGCAAAAACAAAAAAGTCAAAAGGCTAAACACTGCATAATCTATAACGTTATAGTTTTTGACTACTATATATAGTGTTTTTAGGTGAATTTTGGGAAAGGTGTGGCGATCGCTCCTCCTTATCTATAAATTCTCTTAATGGAAGATAATAAAATAACAACGGTTTTCATTTTAGTAGACCAAAGTAGGGGTGAATGGCTATTCTCCCCTAGAAAATAGTGTCTAAAAATCAATCCTTATCTTGTGCCGATTCTGTAATAGGCAGAATTGAAATAGCAGGAGTTCCTTCTTCATTCCTGGAAACTTTTTTTGAGATTTTCAGCAATCGAGCGGAATAATTCAGGGAAACCATTGAACAACTTGGGAGATGTTTTAGGAGAGCCAAATTTTATCAGGTTAATGCTATCTACTCCCTGAACATTGACTACAAAAAAATTGAGTTTATTTTCCTCTACAGCTTTCCAAGCACATTGCGTGGATTTTTGCCAATCCTTATCAATTATTTGCCAATTTGGGTCAGTTGGAGGGATACCTATTATATAAAATAACCAAGGTTTTTGAGTGTCCTGAATATTATTACTTTGGTAATTATCCTGATAATTTTCTATTTCTTGTAATCCTAAATTAATTCCTTTACCCATCATAGTTTCTGCTTCGGTTTTGAGAGGAGATGGGATAAATTCATCCATATTTACAAAATCTTGAATTCCTCGCCGATTACTATTAGAAGTGATGATAGCTAATTCCAGAGATTGGGATATTTTGCTACTCGGTTCAAATTCTTGTTTAAAACTAGCAATTCCAGCATTTAAGAAATCAATACGTTCACCAGACATGGAAGTAGATGTATCTACTACAAGAACAACTGGAGTCTTAAGTTCAGCAGAATGTGCTGGTAAACGTTTCTGTTTTTGGTTTGGGGAAAGATAATTTTTTGTTCCTGGTGTGGAAAGTAATGGTGTCGATGTTCCTGGATTAAGGCGATTTCTGAGTGTCTCTAAATGATCTAATTGCAATAACTGAAAATAATTTGATGTTGGATCTCCAGAACTACTATTGCCACCTCCAGTCATCATAATTTGAGGATAATTGATTTCCATTTGAGCCATTGCTTCTGCCCATTTTCCTTGTGTTTCTATTTCTTTATAAAATTCAGGGCTAAGAACAGCAACTTTGGCACGAAAAGCATTCATCTCTATTTCAGTAAATTCTTTCTTGCGATTTATTTCAAGATCGGTATGCAGTTTATTTGCCTTTGCTATTGCCTCCTGTTCCGCCAAATGAGCTTCACCTTTCTTTTTAGCAATATATACGTCTGTCTCAGCCTGAGTTCGTTTTTCTAGAGCTTTTGTTTCTTCCTTTGTTTGAACCAGTTGTTGGTTTATTTGTTCAGTTCGTATTTTTTCTTCAATTGTCTTACTCTTTTCTTGAGCTTTGATTTGTTCTAGTTTAAAATCTTCTACTTCTTGTTGATGTTTATTTAAATCCTCTGGTAAATCAACTGCGTTAATATATGTGCCTTCTCCTTCCACACCATTTTTCTTAAGAACATCCTCAATATAAGCTTGAGCTGCATCTTGAGAATGAACTATTGCTTTTTGAAACTCAATCGCTGTTTTACCAGTACCAGCTTGTTTAAAGTGACCTTCAACAACTCTGGTTAATACACGAACCACAAGATTTCTAATAGCTGGATATTTCCTAATAGTTTTAGTTTTCCCTGAACCATCATCCATTGTTATTGTTTCTACTGCTGCTGCCTCCGCTCCAATTTGACAAATCATCTTCGGTGCATTTTCAGGAGCAATACGAATCATCTGGGTAAACTGAACTTCAAATTTACGACCATCGTATGAAGTTAGATTCAATGTCTTGAGCTTGGCGTCATAATTCAAAGCATGTTTTTCTTCATCTGACCAATTCAGTATGATTTGAGTAGTTGGGACTAACTGTACTTTTTTAATTCTGGTGTTAATAGGGTAGTCACCAACCAGAAGAGGTTTTTTTTCAACCCCCTGGTATCCTTCTGGAACTAATTGGTATGTAGATTTATTCTCATCAACAGATGTATTCTGATTATCATCATCTTTGTCATACTTTTTCCCAACAAAAGAGATAACAACTCCCACCTCATCTTGCTTAATTCTAGTTATTGGTACTTGTTCAACTTTAACAAACCAAGGATTTAGCTTCCATTCTCCTTCTTTGATAACTTCTTCTTGTAATCCTATATATCCTCCTAAATCTAGGAATTTTTGTGCATTTTGATAATTATCATGTCCCTCAATGATAGGTCCGGCAATTTCATCTTTAGAGAGAGTTTTCCCCACGTTTGTCGTTACAATACCAATTTGACCAGAGCTAATTTTGTAAATTTTTAGTTTCTCTGGTTCTTCCTTATATTCATTGGCATTAGCTGTCGTAATGACCGTAAAAAAATCGGTATTTATTTTATAGTCACCATCACTTAAAATAGCAAGTTGCTTACCTTTTTGTCCTCCATTTTTCAGAAATGCTTCAGCATCTTGAAAGTTGTTACATTCCACCACTCTACCTAATGTTTGTTTATCAGACTTAGAAGCTCCCTCGTTAGCAATTACCAGTCCTATTTCTCCTTGAGGAATCCTAATAATAGGAACTTTACGAATAGTGAATATTTCAGGATTAATGTAATAGGTTCCTGGTTCTAAAGTAGCAATTTGTTTACCTGCTTGCCCCCCATTATCAAAAAAGGCTTGTGCATCCTGAAAATTATTACAATCAACTTTCTTAGCAAAGTTTTTTCCCTCTTCTAGAGGCTTTCCATATTTTGTTTCTACTAAGCCAATTTCTCCAGGACTAATTGTCGTAGCAGAGACTTTTTTAATATTAAATATATCCGTATTAATGTAGTATTTACCTGCTCTTAGAGTAGCAAGTTGTTTACCTGCTTGCCCCCCATTATCAAAGAAAGCTTGTGCATCCTGAAAATTATTACAATCAACTTTCTTAGCAAAGTTTTCTCCCTGTTCTAGAGGCTTTCCATCTTGCGTTTCTACTAAGCCTATTTCTTCTGAAGAAATATCAGTAATAGGAACTGTACGAACCTCAAATAGTTCGGTATTAATTTGATAGGTTCCTTCCATTAAAATAGCACGTTGCTTACCTCTCTGACCTCCTTTGCGGATAAACTCACTTCCATCCTGAAAATTATTACAATCAACCACTTTGCCAAAGCTTTCTCCTGATTTTAAAGAGACTCCATCTTTAGCTTCTACTAAACCTATTTCTTCTGTTCCAATTGATAATTGTTCGACTGGAGTAATCTTAAATAGGTCAGTATTAATTTTGTAAGTTCCTGGCAGTAAAATATCTATTTGTTTGCCAACTTGACCTCCATTATCAAAGAAGGCTTGGGCATCCTGAAAATTATTACAATTAACTTTATGACCAAAATTTTTACCAGGTTTTAAAGGAGAGCCATCTTGAGCTTCTACTAATCCTATTTGATGTGGTTCAATTTTAGTGAGTGGAACTTTGCGACAGCTAAACATTTCTGTATTAATTCGATAAGTACCATTAGTTAAAATTGCTCGTTGTTTGCCTATTTGACCTCCATTATTAAAAAAAGCTTCTATATCTTGAAAGTTATTACAATCAACTACTTTCCCAAAGTTTTGTTCTACTTCAAGGGGATTACCATCCTTAGCTTCTATTAATCCAATTTCTTCTTGGCTAATTTTGATAACTGGTACTTTAGTAATGGTATACAGCAAAGAAGGATATCCAGGATGTAGTCCTGGTTCGAGAATTTCAGCCTGAATGCCTGGTTCTCCATTCAAAGCAATAATTCGCCCTGGAGGAAGGTGAAGGAAAAGATTAGGACCCCATTTTTTGTAAACAATTCCAATTTCATTATTTCCAATCGAAATCAACATTTTAGTTCTCCAAACAAAGAAAATTATGATGTAAGCGTGAGTATTCAGGTGCTAGGGTTGACAAATAATTATATCTATGTAATTTCTCCAGAGTTTATCTATAATTTTTAGGTCTTCATCAGGTATTTTCTTAATATCTTCTTGGTCTAACCATGTTATTATTTTTCTATCTTTCATAGAATTTCCAATACTGTCAGCAAGTTTTATCATTAATTTCATTGTTTCTATATCGGCTTCTTTCCACTGTTCATTTGCTAGATATCCTTCTAAATTTTTATAGATTGGAGCTAAAATTTTGTCAGTATTAGTCGAGTTTTCAGCGGCAGTATAAGTGTTTGAAGACCTTTTCTGGATATCCGTAGTTAAATTTCCTTGGGTAGGGGGAGTACCTTGAGAATTCTTTTTTAGTAATTGAGGTATTAAGTTCCCTGGTATTCCTGCTATCTCAATAGAATTACATCCTAATTCATAAGCAAACTCTGCCGTCTTTCCTGCTCCTAAACCATCATAAAAACCTATAGCAAACTCAATAGCTGCGCGATCGCTAATAGCCTTTTTCATCCCAACCACTGAAGGAATATGTCGTGCAATTGCCTTAGCCTGAACCTCAGAATAACAAGCATTAAGAACAACGCATTTTATTTCATTAGCAAATAACTTAAATAGCCCTGCTAGTGCTTCAGCCTCAACTAGCTTTTCTTGACCAGTTTCATCTTCAAAAACTAACCCCTCTTCCCCTGCACCATGTCCTGAAAAATGGACAATGTTCGGCTCAAAATCAAGGATGGCACGCCGAATTTCTCTGTACCGCACTGCTTGCTTTGTTTCAATAACAAACTGTTCTCGCTTTTTTGACCGCAGCAGTCCTTCTTTTATCTCACGCATCTCCTCATCCAGTCGTAGTTGAGATGATCCTTTGGGATTAGCTGACAAAAATAGGATTTTTTGTGCAATTAATTTTTGTTCTGTAATTAAGCTAATATTTGTTACAGGAATTTCCAATATTGCAGTTAATGTCCCTGAGTCAAACAAAGCTTTAATTCTTTCCATTCCTTCTTGTGAGCCTTCAAAAATTAGCTTTATACTTCCTCTTTCTTTTCTCTTTAAAGTCAAAGAGCTATCCCCTGAAATTCTCCGACAGTAATTAATAATGGATTCCATTTTTTTGTCGTCAATTTCATCAAAATTGCAACTTAATTCGAGCTGCCATTGAACTCTTGATTCTTGTCGTCGATCTATAGTAGGAGTAGGAATTATTAGTGGTACTAATGATGGTCTATATGTAGGAATATTAATTTCTGGATTTTTATATTCTTCGAGTAGATATCTAATTTCTTTTAATAGTTTAATACCGTCATTTCTCTTATATAACTTACGAAAAATCTTATATAATTTGTCTATATTTAGACGATTACATTGAATTAAAAAATTAGATACAATGACTCGTAGAGCTTTATCTGTATTCAAGTTACCAGTATCAAATCCTCCTTCTTCTATATCACATATAAACAAAGATGAATCTCCTTTATAAACATCTACAAGATTGTCAATAATTTCCCCCTTAACATCTTCAATATCTTCATATTTATCATTTCGTTTTCTAATCTCATATAAAACCTTTTGAAATTCACTAGCCATAAATATTTCCTCATTCCCCTATTTGATTAATAACTTGTTCTTGAAGCATTAAGCTTTTGACCTTTAAAGGTTGACTACCTGGATTTCTTTTACTTAAAACATTAAATATGTTAGCTTGTTGATTTAATTTCTGAGCAGAACACCTAGTTAAAAAATCAGAAATAATAACTGGTACAGCTTCATTATTGCGAAGTTCTCCCACAGGAAAATTAGCAGAAATATGTGCTAAAAAAAGTCGGGTATCTTTCTCATAATACTTATAAAGCTCATCAGCTAAAACTTCATCTGTAATCAACCCACTTGCTTCTAACTTTTCCCTATATGGTTCCATCAAAACAGGAAGATTTTCTTATAAATCAGGACTAGATATTAATGCCGTATTTTTAGCCAGAATAGAAAAACAAATTTCCATTCCCAAGATAAATTGTTCTCTTAATTCTTTAATCTCGCTTCTAGCTTCAAATATTTCAGCAAGAGTTTCACGGCTCAGATTTTGCCCCTCATTAATCATTTCGTCTAGTTTAGCTTCACGTTTTTCCATTTGTTCATCTTTATAGAGACTAAGAACACCGTCCAAAGGAGCTGCAAAAGAACCAGCAAATGCACGAGCTGCCTTAGGGACAGCTTTCAGATAGTTTTTTGCCATTTTTATTGAAGTACCAGATTATTTTGATTTTATTCAACACGAATAGAAAAATCCATTCTTTATCGTTTAGTCTTAACAGACCACAGATATAGCAATCAGGAATGAGTTGTGAGAATTGAAGCGTTCCTTAAAAGTGCAGAATATAGCAATTATTACATTAATATGATACGTTTTTTTCTTATCCTCTGTTGCCTGTTGCCTTTCGGAGCTGTTACCTAAAAGTTTCCAATATCTCACAACTCAAATCTTATGGCTATATATAATACCTAAGCTTTAAATTCTTTCTTCTCCCATGTTGATTTGTTGGTGGCAATACTTATATATATCACTCGGTAAATTACCAATTCCAGATAACCTATAATTAAGAATCAATTTGAACAGAAAGTTAAACTAATGATTATTTCATTCATTGGGTGCATCTAAATTTTGAATAAAGCCAAAAGTTTATTGCTTTTTCCTGAAAAGCAATAGACAACAGGAAATAGAAAAAAGTATTTTTACAAATATTCAGATGCACCCTATTCATTAAAAAGCTGAGAACTGAAGCTAATAGCTGAATGCTTACAAACGCCTTAAAACAATAATTGAACGTTCCATAACAGGAATAGGAACCTCACCTTGATATTGCTTACCATTTTCCACAAAACGAGACTTACTCGTATCAACAATAACCACCCAATTTCTATCTTGAAACTTAGGAGGAATTGTAAACTCTATCAATTCATAATGAGCATTAAAAAATATCATAAAACAATCATCAATAATCCTTTCCCCACGCTCACCACTAGCAGGAATCTCTTCTCCATTTAAAAAGATTCCAATAGATTTAGCAAAATCAATATTCCATTGTTCCTCAGTCATTTCTCCACCATCGGGATTATACCAACCTATATCTCTCACATCCGAACCATGAATTGCACGACCTTCAAACCATTTACGTCTATGAAATACTGGATGTTGACAACGGAAATAAATTAACTGTCGAGTAAAATCTAATAAATCTGAATTTTCTACTTGTAAATTCCAATCCAACCAAGAAATTTCATTATCCTGACAATAAGCATTATTATTACCTTTTTGCGTCCGCCCAAATTCATCTCCACCTAATAACATTGGTACCCCCTGAGACAACATTAAAGTCACCAAAAAGTTACGCCTTTGACGGTTCCTTAAATCCAACACTTCTTGGTCGTCAGTTTCTCCTTCCTCTCCAGAATTCCAAGAACGATTATGTTCCTCTCCATCATTATTATCTTCCCCATTTGCTTCGTTATGTTTTTCGTTATAACTAACTAAATCATTCAGAGTAAAACCATCATGAGCAGTTACAAAATTAATACTCGCATGAGGCAACCTACCATTAGAAGCATATAAGTCAGAACTACCCGTAAAACGATAAGCAAATTCAGCTAATGTTTCCTCTTCACCTCGCCAAAAATCTCTAACTGCATCTCTATATTTACCATTCCATTCGGACCATAATAGAGGAAAATTACCAACTTGATAACCGCCTTCTCCAACATCCCAAGGTTCAGCAATTAATTTCACATTAGAAATAACTGGGTCTTGATGAACAATATCAAAGAAAGCTGCCAAACTATCTACTTCATATAACTCTCGCGCCAAAGCTGAAGCTAAATCAAATCGAAAACCATCAACGTGCATTTCCGTTACCCAGTAGCGGAGACTATCCATAATTAACTTCAATATTTGGGGGTGACGAACATTGAGAGAATTACCACAACCAGTAAAATCCATATAGTAGCGGGGGTCATCTTCTACTAGACGATAATAAGCAGCATTATCAATACCTCTGAAAGATAAAGTCGGACCGAAATGATTACCTTCTCCAGTATGGTTATAAACCACATCCAATATCACCTCAATACCAGCTTTATGTAAAGCCTTGACCATTTGTTTAAATTCTCGAACCTGCTCCCCTGCTTTACCACTAGAACTATAACCACAGTAAGGAGCAAAATAATTAATCGAGTCATAACCCCAGTAATTAGATAATTCCTTATCAACTAAATGTCCTGGGTATCGGAGAAAGTGATGAACTGGCATTAACTCTACCGCCGTAATCCCTAGAGATTGGAGATAAGCGATCGCTCTTGGATGTGCTAACCCAGCATAAGTACCCCTAAGATTTTCTGGAATATCAGGATGCAGTTTCGTAAACCCTCTGAGATGAATTTCATAAATTATTGTTTCGTGGTTGGCAATATTTAATAGCTGGTCATTTCCCCAATCAAACTTTTCATCAATTACCACAGCCTTTGGCATTAGATGAGCATCATCATCTAAGGTACAGGCTAAATCTTTTTCTGGGTCATCCCAAGAGTAAGCAAATATTTCTTGACCATAGAGTATATCCCCATCAATTGCTTTTGCGTAAGGGTCAATTAGTAATTTATTGGCATTAAAACGATGACCTTGGGATGGTTCGTAGGGGCCATGTACTCGAAATCCATATCTTTGACCTGGACCTATACCTGGTACATAGCTATGCCAGACAAAGTTACTAACTTCTGTCAGAGTGAAGCGTGTTTCTTTATTTTGCTTGTCAAATAGGCAAAGTTCAACCTTAGTAGCATTTTCAGAGAATATAGCGAAGTTAGTGCCTTTACCATCCCAGGAAGCTCCTAAAGGATATGGTTTTCCAGGCCAAAGTGGTACATACATAGATAAATTGAGAATTCTTCAGAATTAGACGACTATTTTTATATTTATAACAGCTACCCAGTGCGAGCTTCTAGCTCGCCAGAGAATAATTTCAATTTCTACCAGGTTTGGTATTATCCAGCCCGCCAGAGAATAATTTCAATTTCTCAGAAAACAATTCAAACTCCCAGAACATAATTCAAATTCCCACCGGATTTGATATTATTAATACGCGAGCAAGATGCTCGCACTGGGTGGAAAAAAATCACCATCAAATTCCCAGAATATAATTAAAATTTATACCGATTTGATATTATTAATACGCGAGCAAGATGCTCGCACTGGGTGGAAAAAAATCACCATCAAATTCCCAGAATATAATTAAAATTTATACCGATTTTGTATTATTAATACGCGAGCAAGATGCTCGCACTGGGTGGAAAAAATTACCCTCAAAATAATGAACAAATCCCCTGAATTTCAATTTATAGAACCTACTTATTTCATCACATTTGTCACCTGGGAAAGATCAGAATTAACCCCAGAAGCACGGAAAATTGTTTTAAATTCATGTTTATTTTTTCACAAGCAAAGATATAAAATTTTGAGCGTCGTAATTATGCCAGATCATGTACATTGTTTAATCATACCTTTTCTCAAACAAGAATCAGAATATTGGTCAATTGGAAGTATTCTGCATAGTATTAAAGGCTATAGTGCCAAGGAAATTCCTAAAGTTATGAATCATATTGGCAAAGTTTGGCAAGATGGCCGACACGAGAGATTAATCAAAAGTCAAAAAGAAATGATAGACGTCTGGAAATATATCAGACAAAATCCCGTCAAAGCTGAATTAGTAAATAAACCAGAAGAATATCCTTTTTTCTGGGAATTAGACAGAAATTCATCCCCATATTTTCAGAATAATTAAAATTATCATCAAGGGCGAGCTACCCAGGGCGAGCATCTTGCTCGCCAGAAGATAATTTCAATTTCCAGAAGATAATTTCAATTTCCAGAAGATAATTCAATTTTCCCAGAACATAATTTCAATTTTCCCAGAAGATAATTTCAATTTCCAGAAGATAATTCAATTTTCCCAGAAGATAATTTCAATTTCCAGAAGATAATTCAATTTTCCCAGAACATAATTTCAATTCCTAGAAGATAATTTCAAATTCCCAGAACATAATTTCAATTCCTAGAAGATAATTTCAATTCCTAGAAGATAATTTCAATTCCTAGAAGATAATTTCAATTCCTAGAAGATAATTTCAATTCCCAGAAGATAATTTCAATTCCTAGAATATAATTTCAATTCCCAGAATATAATTTCAATTCCCAGAACATAATTTCAATTCCCAGAACATAATTCAAATTTCCAGAATATAATTTCAAATTCCCAGAACATAATTCAAATTTCCAGAATATAATTTCAAATTCCAGAACACAATTTCAATTTTCCCAGAACATAATTCAATTTCCCAGAACATAATTTCAATTTCCCAGAATATAATTTCAATTTCCAGAACATAATTCAATCCCCCAGAATATAATTCAATTTACCAGAACATAATTCAATCCCCCAGAATATAATTCAATTTACCAGAACATAATTTCAATTCCCAGAACATAACTTCAATTTCCAGAACATAATTTCAATTCCCCAGAACATAATTTCAATTTCCAGAACATAATTCAATTCCTAACAGGTTTGGTATTATTATTAAATAGGCGAGCAAGATGCTCGCACTGGATAGCTGATAACCGATAACTGATATGACTCAATGTTTAAACCCTGACTGTTTAAAATCCAACCCCCCACAAACAAAATTCTGTCAAAGCTGTGGTGAAAAATTAGTTTTAGCCGAACGTTATCGCGCTCTAAAAATTATTGGGCAAGGAGGTTTTGGCAGAACTTTTCAAGCTGTAGATGAATATAAACCTTCAAAGCCTTTTTGTGTAATTAAACAATTTTTTCCTCAAGCACAAGGAACTAAAACTTTAGAAAAAGCTGCTGAATTATTTGCTCAAGAAGCTGAACGTTTGGATGGTTTAGGTAGACATCCACAAATTCCCGAACTTTTCGCATATTTTACTCAGGATAATCGACAGTATTTAGTACAAGAATTTATCGACGGGCAAAATTTACAACAGGAATTAGAAAAGTCGGGAGCTTTTGATGAAAGTCAAATTTTGGAGTTATTAAAAAGTTTGTTGCCTGTGTTGAAATTTATTCATTCTCAGCAGGTAATTCATCGAGATATTAAACCAGAGAATATTATTAGGAGAAAGAATGATAATCAATTAATATTGGTAGATTTCGGGGCGGCTAAATATGCCACAAAGACTGCTTTAGCTGTGACGGGAACTGTTATAGGTTCTGCAGGATATGCTGCACCAGAACAAGCAGTAGGAAAAGCAACTTTTTCTAGCGATATTTATAGTTTGGGTGTAACTTGTATTCATTTATTAACTGGAGTAGAACCTTTTGATTTATTTGATGTGAGTGAAAATTATTGGGTGTGGCGAGATTATTTACAGTCGAGTGTGAGTGATGAAGTTGGAAAAATCTTGGATAAAATGATTGTTGCAGCAACTAAGAAAAGGTTTAAAAATGTAGGAGAAATTTTGTCTATTATTCTGCCTACTTCTCAACCGCAAATATCTCAACCACAAATTATTCAACCTACATTTCAACCACAAAAACAATCGACTTATCCAACACAAATATCTCAACCATCAACAGCAGAATCAGAAAAAGGAGAGCTATTTACTTTTGAAGTTCCAACTGTCAATATATCCGGCTATATTACTCACCGTACCCAGGGAAGTGCTAGGCAAAAAATAGAAGATTTAGGTAATGGTATTAAGTTAGAAATGGTTTATATTCCTGGGGGAAGTTTTCTCATGGGTTCGCTATACAATGAAGAGAGAGGACTTGATAGTGAAAGTCCGCAACATCAAGTTACTCTCCAACCTTTTTATATTAGTAAATACCTCATTACTCAAGAACAATATCAAGTCATTATGAGTGAAAATCCTTCTAATTTTAAAGGGGGAAACCACCCAGTAGAAAATGTGAGTTGGTATGACGCTATAGAGTTTTGCAAAAAGCTATCTAGGAAAACTGGGAAAATTTACAGGTTGCCCAGTGAGAGTCAGTGGGAATATGCTTGTCGTGCCGGGACGACTACTCCTTTCTATCTTGGAAAAACTATAACGTCTGAGTTAGTTAACTACAACGGTAATTATCCTTATGGCAATGCCCCAAAGGTGAATACCGAGAAGAAACAACGGATGTAGGAAGTTTTCCTCCCAATGCTTTTGGTTTATACGATATGCACGGTAATGTCTTGGAATGGTGTCAGGATATTTGGCACGATAATTATAATAGAGCGCCTAATGATTGTAGTGCTTGGGAAACTGGAAGTTCAGCGACAAAAGTGCTCCGTGGTGGTTGCTGGGGCAACAATTCTTGGTCTTGCCGGAGTGCCATGCGTTACGACCTCAATGCCGACTACTTCGACGACAATGTGGGTTTTCGGATTGTATCTTCTGTGTCGGTGGTTTCTGCCTATCCTTCCTAGCTCAATCCGTACATCCGTGGCCAAATCTGTGTGTGCCTCCCTTTTCCCCATGCTAAACTCAGATAAAATCTGCTGTAACTGACAAACTAATAAAATCTCCAAAAATTAAAATTATTCGACAATGAATCAAACCCAAACCCAACTAACCACAGATACCTGGGTAACAGCAACTTGGCAAGAATATATCCAAACTATTCAAGACCCAACTTACGAAAAAGCAAAAAGTTACTATCACAAAGGAAAACTTAGAATAGAAATGTCCCCCGTAGGCAACGACCACGCTAATGACCATGCAATTATCATTGGAGCTGTTAGTATCTTTGCTGCTACCAGAAATATTAACCTCAACTTTAAAGATAACTGCACCTACCGCAAAACTGGGCTTCGAGAAGCTCAACCCGATGTCTCCTGTTACATTGGTGAAAATGCAAATATTATTCCCAGGGGAACCTCTATTATCGATCTAGATATTTATCCTCCACCAACCCTAGTCGTTGAAGTTGCTAATACCTCTCTATTAGATGATAAAGGAGAAAAACGTTTGTTGTATGAAGCAATGAATGTCTCTGAATATTGGATAGTTGACGTACAAAATCTAGAAATTATTGCTTTTGCAGTTGCCAATGGAGGAAGTAGAAAAATTAATCAGTCTCAAGTTTTGCCAGGTTTACCTATTTCTTTGTTAGAAGAAGCACTCCAGCGCAGTTGCCAAACAAACCAAGGTCAAGTTTATCCTTGGTTATTAAAAGAATTTCAAAAAAAGTAAAAATAAACTCATTAATCAATCCGTATATTCGTGGCCAAATCCGTGTGAGCGCATCCGTGGCAGAATCCTTGTATGCCATTTTCTCTCTTTACCTCATCATTCTTGAAAGCTCCAAAAAAATATAAATATCTTGGATCTCCCCAAAAATAGCGAAATCATTTTGTGAAGCTCAGAAAGGATATACATAACAACCTCTGGTAAAGGAAAATCTTACTCCTACTTCTTCTTTTCCTAGTGGCGATCGCTCCTTCTATCAGAAAATGTTGAAAGAGGACTCCCGTTATAATTTTTAATTTAGCGGTGAGATGAATTTCAACCAGAAAAATAATTGAGTGATAACGAAACAATTTTTGTGTTAGGGTTATATAATATTTAGAAATCAGCAAAAACCACAAAATTGATTACTTTAACTTACCAGTACAAGCTTAAACCAATTCGGCATCAAGAGGCAGAAATTAATCATATTCTTGATGTTTGTAAAAGTGTATATAACTACGCTTTAAGAGAGCGTAAAGATTGGTTAAGTTCAAGGAAGTCACCAATCAATAGTTGTTCAATTGTTTCTGAATATATTATCCCTGCTGATACTCCTTACCCTAATTATAATTATCAAGCTAAAAACTTAACAATAGCTAAGAAGACTAACTCTAGATTAAAATCAGTGAATGCTCAAGTTTTACAACAAACTTTGAAACAATTAGACAGAGCATTTTTTGATATGAAATCCCTGGGTAAAGGTTTCCCTAGATTTAAGAAAAAGATGAGAAGCTTTGTTTTTCCTGCCATGCTGAAAAATTGTTTAGGTAATAATAGGATTAAATTACCTCAACTAGGTTGGATTAAGATTAAACAAAGTAGGCCGTATCCAGACGGTTTTCAAGCCAAACAAGTTAGGATAGTTAGAAAAGCTACTGGTTATTATTTGATGATTACCTTTTTTTCATCAGAGTCGGTTCCAGAAAATCCCATAGGTGAAAGGTCATTAGGTATAGATGCAGGGATAGAAAGTTTTGTAGCTACTTCCACTGGACAGATAATCAAATCTCCTAAGTTTTTATTGAGTTCACTGCGCGAGCTTAAATTGCTGCAAAGAAGACTTAAGAAGAAAATAAGAGGTTCAAATAACTGGTTAAAACTCCAGAATAAAATAGCTAGACTACATGAAAAAATAGCTAATACTAGACGTGATTGGCATTTCAAACTAGCTCATCAACTTTGCGATTTTACAGATAATATTTTTGTTGAAGATATCAATTTTAAATCTTGGTCTAGAGGTATTGTCAGAAAACAATCTAATGACAGTGGTATCGGTCAATTTATTAATGAAATACTTCCTTATATCTGCTGGAAAAGAGGCAAGTATTATGCCAAAGTTGATAAGAATTATACCTCTCAAGAATGTCCTAAATGTGGGCATAGAAACAAGAAAAAACTCTCACAGAGAAATCACAATTGCAGCAACTGCGGATATCAAATAAATCGTGATGTAGCTGCTGCAAAAGTAATCAGAAATAGAGGTTTAATAGCCGTGGGGCACGCGGTTAAAGAAAAGCGCACCGCCTGCGCTGAGGTTTCCTCAGCGTAAAGACGGAGCAAGAAAGCTTGTGGAGATGGTCTGACAGGGGTACAACTCAGTTTATTTGATTTGTTGCCTAGTTAAGAATCTGTGTTAGCGCAGCTTTGCGTCAGCAAAACAAGAATCTCCCGTTATAGTCGCCAGACTTAACGGTGAGAGTGTCAAGACATTACCTACTCTCATCACACAATCATTTTATGAAGCTCAAAAAAATCAGCGATGGATTTTGGCTTGCACTCTGTAAAAAACCATGATACAGTTTTATCATTATGAGTGACTTGCCCCTACGCATGACTTTTTATTCAACCCGGTAAAAGTATTTTTTCAGACTAATAATCTCTTTTGTCATAGAAATAGCTACCCAAACCTAGACCGCCGAAAATCATTTTGTGAAGCTTGCAGAAAAATCAACCGCTGATGAATTTTTCCATGTTCATATCCTCTACTCTAAGTGTCAATCATATCTAAATTTCCAGAAGCGATCGCTATCTATCTATAAAACCCACAGCAAAAACATTCATTCTATGAAGCTCCAGAAAAATCGGTAATGGGAAAGATTGTTGCCTTGGCACAAAAATTCTGATACAATTCTATTATTGGGAGTTGTTCGCCCATGTGCATGACTTTTTATTCAACTAAAAAACACCAAAAAGCTGAAGAACTACGCGAAATAAAGACTAATATCTACCAAAATCACAACCCAGATATCACAAAAAAAGTAGATAGGTCAACTCCCATAAAAATGAGAAGAGAAAAATTAGTTATCAATACTAAAGGAAGAGAGGAGTGATCGCCCGACAAAACAACGAATTAATAGGTGTTTACAGCTTTAAAATCTAGTCAAGCAATAACTAACCGCTGGAATTTACCAATGTTCAAACTTATCACAAAATTGAACAACAGAAGTGAAAATATTGAAACTTCGTTAGCCAATAGAGAAAACTTCAACATTTTTTTGTCAGAGATCGATGACAAACTTTAAAATTTCCAAACAAAAAACTAAAACCTATAACTAAAACTTAAAAACCCACCAAATGTAATTTACTAGGGTGGGCCAAAATAATTAAAGATAGAAAAAATTTATCACATCATCTTGTCTAACCTATTAATACGCTTCAACAATCGTATAAAAGCAAACCCCATCACAACAACAACTAAAATCAAAGCAAATGCTAGACCAGGCTGATTATTAACATAGAGAATAGTCGCCGACAAAGTAAAACCACTGATAAGCAGGGCATAATTAGTACCCATTTGCACATTACTAACCCGCCGAACCAACCTATCAGTTTCCGTAGCTCGAACCCGAACCCTAATATCGCCCTGCTCCAACTTATCAATAGCATCCTCAATACGACGAGGCAAACCCAAAGCAGTAGAACTAACCTGAGCCGCTTGACGACCTAGTTCATTAAAAATAGTATTTTGAGAATTTCCATCAGACATAAGCTCCATGGCAAACGGTTGTGCCACCTCCATAAAATTAAACTCTGGGTCCAAACCCTTACCAACCCCCTCCAAAGTAGAGAAAGCTCGCATCACAAAAGTAAAAGTTGCCGGAAAACGAAAAGGTTGGTCATAAGCAACCTCATACAGATCGTCACTAATAGCCGTGATTGACTGAGCTTCAAACGGCTTATCCATAAAATTATCCAACATATATTGGATCGACCGCCTCACAGGACCCATATCTCCAGTAGGAGTTAACGCTCCTAAATCTATTAGAGAGACAACCACTCTTTCAGCATCCTTTGAAGCAATGCCATAAAGAGTTCCCATGAGTTTTTCCCGGATATTAGACTTGATTTGCCCCATCATGCCAAAATCGTAGAAAATTAATCCCCCTTCCGGACTAACAGCAATATTGCCCGGATGAGGATCGGCATGGAAAAACCCATCATTCAAAAGTTGCCTTAAGTAAGCTTCAGCCCCCATTCTAGCTAAAGCTTTGCGGTCTTGACCTGATGCTTCGAGAGCTTCATAATTACTAATTTTGATACCTGGAACATATTCTAAGGTCAGTACACGTGGTGCTGAATACCGCCAATAAACTCTGGGTACTTTTACCCAATTACATTTTCGGAAGTTACGGCGAAAGGTATCAGCATTGCGACCTTCGTTGAGATAATCTATCTCAAGCCACAGAATTCGGCAACATTCTTCATAGATACCCAACCAATCTCGGCCACGACCCCATTCCGGGTGGCTTTGAAAATAACGAGCTACCCCTTTAAGAATAGTTAAATCAATTTGGAATAGTTTTTTCAGCCCTGGTCTTTGTATTTTGACTACTACATCTTCACCAGAATGAAGTTGCGCTCTATGAACTTGACCTAAACTCGCCGCAGCTAGGGGTACTGGTTCAAAGTTATGGTATAGTTCGTCTGTCTTTTTTCCCAGGTCTTCTAAGATTATTGTTTCTACCTGTTCATAGTTGAAAGCGGGGACTTTATCTTGAAGTTTTGAAAGTTCTTCGACGTACTCAACAGGAAATAAGTCTGCACGGGTAGAGAATAGTTGTCCCAACTTGATAAAGGTGGGGCCTAATTCTAGCATTGTCTCTCGTACCCAAATTGCTTGTTTGCGACGTCTGAGATTTTTCTTTTCTTCTGTTACTCCCCCTCGGTAGCTCCAATTTTTTTTGTCTACCCATAGCCAGGTTAGCCAGGTGAGAAAAAAAGCCCAAATATCAATGTAACGACGCTGGCGAGAATAATTTTCTCTATTCCAGCGATAAGCTTTATCACTATAGGATTTTGTGGAGGCTTTGGTCATTGAGCCTCCAGTTGTATAGTTAGCTTGTCCCTTGTGGTTAATGATGTTGTCATCAAGGAGAACAGACACAGTAGCAGTATATAATAATTTGTGATATGATTAAAGTTTAGTTGATTAGCAATGGACAAAATTAGCGGTCGGATTATCTTTAGACAGAACCACTACGATATTTTTGTAGTTCCGATCTAACTTGAGCGACTTCAGCTCTTAAGTCGTCGATTATAGCTTGTAGGTCTTTGGGTTGATCGTTTAAGTTGCTGGAGGTACTGACATTATTTTCTGTTTGAGCTTCCTGGTCTGCTCTTTCTAATGCTTGTTCAATGAAACTTCGCAAATTCTCTCTTTGCTCTGCGTCAAATTTTCCTAGTGTACTAAGAGAGTTGGTAACAACGTTTTCTAGTTGCTCGTAAACTCCTTCTGCAATAGCTCTACCAACGAAAAAGGCATGAAGTGGTGATTTACTCATAATTAAAGTTGTCTATCTTGAGATTTTAGTAATTAATTTTGATTGATATTTTCTGGAAAAGCAAGGCTAATCTTTTTTTTTATTTACTTAACAAGCTTTTTATTGATTTTTCAATTATGCTACTTATGGTTAAGTAAGTTTTAATGTTTTATGATTGATTTATTTACTATATATTTACTATAAAAATATCTTAATCACCACCCTTTTAAAGTACCTCTAATTTATTTACTTTGTTTGTTAATCTTTTCCAGTTTTTGAGACCTAATTATCTCTGTCGGCGATTAATACTTTCCTGATTGTAAAGTATTGTATCACATCATCTCTTGACATCCTCCCGACGCTGCTCTACCAGACAGTACGGGATTCCCGCTCCATCACTGTTAGGGACTTTCTGCTGCCTCTTGACAGAGGAGCTGCGCTAACAATGCACCAGCATAAACGGGATTTACTCCCCTCGAGTCTTACGGTCGCTCCACAGACTGACACTGCCTGCCCGGCAGCCAAAATATTTATACTAGCGTTAATATCTCGATCGTGGTGAGCTGCACATTCTGGGCAATCCCACTCTCTAATATTTAGAGGTAATTTCTCCACTACATGACCACAATTAGAGCAACACTTAGAAGAAGGGAAATATCTGTCAATTTTAATTAATTGACGACCGTACCATTCTGCTTTGTATTCTAATTCCCTAACTAATTCTCCCCAGTTGGCATCACTACCCACCCCTCTTGCTCCCCTCCCGGGAGGCAGGGTCTATTTATTGTCACGCTTAGAAAAATTGATGGGGAGATGGGGAGATGGGGAGATGGGGAGATAGGGAGGTGGGGGGATGGGGAGATGGAGAGATTTGTATATTTGCACAATTAAATGTATTTCTAATTTAATATTCTAGGCGCGACAATGAATTAGCCCTGCTCCGAGGAGGGGAGTAGGGAGTAGGGCCAAACGTAGAATAAATGGAAATTACAGAGTCAGTGCCCAACACAATAGTCAGAGTGATTTTTCCGGTAGCAAAAGCCGAAAATCCTCACTTTTTTAAACTACGCTTGCTGAAAAGCTCATACTTTTAATAGACATAATTTGCCTAAAACCAATATCACTCAATGCGCGCGATATTTAATCAGCAAGCCCTATTTATCAAAAACTTTTCTACATTTTCTTGAGCTGGGGAGTAGGGGAGTAGGGGAGTGAGGGAGCTAACCCACTCCTAACCCCTCCCAGAAAGAGAAGTAAACATAAGAATAATTAACATTAACTGGGCTGCTATTAGCAAAAAAGTTTTTTGGACTGTGTTAATTACTTAATAACTGAAGTATTACCTAACTGAAGTATTACCTAAGTGTATCATTCCTTTTGGAAATTGGTATAATAAAGGTTATACATAAATATAGTCTTATGCAGTCAAATTATGTCAAATATCTTCGTTCAATCTCAACTCCCGGAAAATAGATCGAGTAAGAGGCTGAAAAAGCTTTGTAATCAAAGAGAATTTAAGATCAATGACTATCTTGCGTATTGCATCCTGTTTGATGATTAATACTTTGATTAATCAGAAAATAGGAAAATTGATAATAGGACACAATGAAGACTGGAAGCAGAAGATTAACTTAGGAAAAAGAAATAATCAAAATTTTGTTTCTATCCCCTATAAAAAGTTAATAGAAATGTTATCTTATCAAACAAAAATGGTAGGAATAGATGTAATTATTACAGATGACTATTATACCTCAAAAGCAAGTTTTGTAGATAATGATTTGATTCCTGTGTACAAGAAAGGTCAGAAAAATAAAGTCACTTTATCAGGAAAAAGAATCTTGCATAGGTTTATATCGTACCCCCAGCAAAGGATTAATCAATGAGTTACGTTAATGGTTCTTTGAATATAATGAAAAAAGCAGCTCCCAAATGTCTTTGACCATGGGAAGCGAGGATATGTCTTATGTGACTATATTTTTATGAACCATAATCCAGTGTAAACTGAAAATAAAGAATAATAAATTAGTAAATAGTAAATTAGGCCAAAATCTGAGAAAACTCCAAAGTAAAATAGTAACAATTAACTATGGCCCAAATATCTGCTATTATCTGCACTCATAATCGTGACAATTACTTAGGAGCTGCCATAGATAGCCTGCTTGGACAGGATTTTCCTGGTAGCTTTGAAGTAGTAGTAGTAGACAATGCTTCCACCGACCGCACCCGCGAAGTAGTAGAAGCAAGATATCCTAGTCCTAATCTGAAATATGTCTATGAGCCAGTCACAGGATTATCTGTGGCCAGAAATACAGGAGCAAAAGCAGCCAGTGCTGAAATTTTAGCTTATCTTGATGATGATGCTGTGGCTAGTTCCCAATGGTTAAGGGTATTGGCAGCAGCTTTTCAAAGTAATGAAAAACTAGCGATCGCTGGTGGTAAAGTTACTTTGATTTGGCCAGAAGGAATTAGCCCCCCTAAATGGCTTTCTCCAGAATTATCAGGAAACCTCGGTTACTATGACCTTGGTGATTCTGTAGTTTATATTAATCAGCCTGGTTTAACTCCTAGAGGTTTAAATTATTGTATTCGTCGTACATTTCTCGAACAAATTGGTGGTTTTGATACTAACTTAGGCCGAGTGGGCAAAAAGCTATTGTCTAATGAAGAGTTGCATACCACAGAATTAGCAATAAAGCAAGGTTGGCAAGTAGTTTATTTACCTGAAGCTTTGGTTGCTCATAATGTAGCTCCTGAAAGGGTTAGACCTTCGTGGTTTATTGAAAGAGGTTGGTGGCAAGGGATTAGCGAATGTTATCGCGAACAATTAGCTGGTCAGGCAGGTCTAAGACAGCTAGGAAAGGGAAGTGAGAGAATGATTAGGGGTATGTATAAGTCTCTCAAAAATATAGCAGATCCAGCCAAGCGTTTTGATAATTTTGTCTATGCTTATGCTCAAATAGGCTATCTAGGTGCAGCTATTCAAGGCATGATATCTACGAAGTAGGTGGTAGTTCAACAGTTAATTATTACCTATTCTTGAAAACGGATAGGATTGACTCAAAGGAAAAATTTTTCTTCTCTTGATATCATGGATATGGCTCCGAGACCTTGCCATCCCTAGACCCCTTGTTTCTCCTTTACAGGAAAGGCTTTAAACCTTAATAATTATTCGGTAAAAAAAGTCGAGCGCCCTGCCGAAATGCTCACCCAAGGCCAATCAATATCAAATCCTACTTACCTAAAGGTTAACTCAAGGCCACTCAACATTAAATCCTAATTATCTAAGTGCTAAATTAAGGCAACTGATTACAAAACTCCTAGGGCCTTCAAAATATAGCCATATTGACATCCTCCCGATGTTGCCCATGACGCCACAACGCGGGATTCCTAAACCTCGCGACTCAGGACTTTCTGCTTCCTAGCACCAGCCTCCGAGGCCAAACCTCTTTCTGGTCTTACGGTCGCTCCACAGACCGACACTGCTAGCCCAGCAGCCTAATTCTATCTAGGGTAGCATACTCTTGTAAGAACCGCTCTTATTGATTGGTTTTCCCATCTCTGTGCTCCCCTAATAGCTGCCGCACTTGCTCCGCCTTTCATGTCGGCGACAGCCGTTAACGAAGTTATGCGAAGCGCAAAACGGGAGAGCGCGGGTCTTCAACCAACGTTGAGATAAAATTAAGGTAATTCCCATCTATAAAATTCTGAACTATGACATCATCTAAGATACCAGTTTCAGTTATCATCCCGGCTAAGAATGAAGAAAAAAATTTACCCGCTTGTCTAGATAGTGTTGCAAGAGCAGATGAGATATTTGTAGTAGATTCTCAAAGCAGCGATCACTCCGGGGAAATTGTAGAAAGTTATGGAGCAAATTTAGTACAATTTCATTTTAATGGTCAATGGCCAAAAAAGAAAAATTGGTCTTTAGAAAATCTGCCATTTCGGAATGAGTGGGTACTTATTGTTGATTGTGACGAACGTATTACTCCTGAGCAATGGGATGAAATTGCTGTAGCTATTCAAGACTCAAATTACAATGGTTACTACCTTAATAGAAGAGTATTTTTTCTAGGTAAATGGATTCGTTATGGGGGTAAATATCCTGATTGGAATCTGCGTTTATTTAAGCATAAAGAGGGTCGCTACGAGAATTTAGGAACTGAGGGAGTGCCTAATACGGGGGATAATGAAGTACATGAACACGTTGTTTTGAATGGAAAGGTAGGTTATCTGAAAAATGATATGCTTCACGAAGATTTTCGTGATTTATTTCACTGGTTAGAAAGACACAATCGTTATTCTAATTGGGAAGCGCGAGTACATTATAATATACTAACTGGTCAGGATGATGATGGAACCATTGGTGCAAGTTTATTTGGAGATGCGGTACAGCGCAAACGTTTTCTGAAGAAGATATGGGTAAGATTACCGTTTAAACCGATGTTGAGGTTTATTTTATTTTATTTCATTCAATTAGGGTTTTTAGATGGTAAGGCAGGATATATTTATGGTAGGTTGCTGAGTCAATATGAGTATCAAATAGGTGTTAAACTTTACGAACTTAAAGATTGTGGTGGTCAGTTAAATACTGTTGAGAAAATAGAAAAAAATGATACACCTCGGCCAGTTGCTCAGGTAGATTCAGCAAGTAGTAGTTAGGAGTAAGTATAAGGTAGTTCATTAATTGATAATGGATAATTGATAATTACCTCTGGTTAAAACCGTAACGGAGTTGAATCTAAGGAAATATTATTTCTTCTCTTGGTAGATTGGATATGGCGAGGTCTCCTTGCCATCCGGAGACCGCTTTTTTCCCCTTAAAACCCACATTCCGCACCAAAAAATGTAGCATAAAAATATAAGTCAAAAGTCAAAAGTCAAAAGTAAATTATAGTGGTCAACTGGGAGTCAAGGATTCAGTAAGTATTTATGCTTAATATTTAACTGAGAATTTGACTTTCGATTGAGGTAAATGAAGATAATTCATATAGTATAAATACTGAAAGTTTGCTACGAATTTTATACTAATTTTCATGTTACAAATTGAAGTGCGGAATGTGGGGTATAAAATTATCAAACTAGAGTCAAGCATAAAAAAAAATTAACTGCTAATGACAAATAACCAACAAACAGAATCTTGGGTCGATCTTCGTAAATACAACCAATCTTGGTATGACCGAGGTAAACCGGGTTGGTTTGTACTGTTTTGGTGGTTAGTACAAGCAATTACTTTTCCCTTAACTCCCCAACCTTTATATAGTGTGAGAAGATTAATATTAAATCTCTTTGGAGCCAAAATTGGTCAAGGAGTTTTAATTCGCCCCACTGCCAGATTTACCTATCCTTGGAAAATAGCGATCGGCGATTATAGTTGGATTGGAGACGACGTAGTTTTATACAGTCTTGACCATATAGAAATAGGCCAACATTGCGTTATTTCTCAGAAAAGTTACCTCTGTACTGGTAGCCATGATATAGAAGACCCTACATTTGGTTTACAAACAGCAAGTATTAATATTGGTAATGGTGCATGGGTTGCTACAGATTGTTTCATTGCTCCAGGGGTTAATATTGGTGCTAATGCTGTTATTGGTGCTAGGAGTAGTGTTTTTAAAGATATGCCACCAGGTCAGGTTTGTTTAGGAACTCCTTGTCAACCTCGTTACCCAAGACAAATGAAACATTAGACATCTCCGTAGGGGAGTGGGGGAGTGGGGGAGTAGGGGAGTAGGGGAGCACCAATAGCCAGGCAAGGATTTTATAAGTTTCGGCAACGATTGACAACAATTATAGTCATATATCAAGGAAAAAACAGAAAAAATCCCATTAGTCAATCCTATAATTTTAAGGAGAGGTAATTGTTATATCCTGTCCCCTCGGGTAGAGCGATAATCAAGTTCTTAGGTCATAGGTAGTAGCTATCAATTCAAGAGGGAACAATGGAGCTGGTAGAAATTTGGGATATTTCTTCAACATTGAGAGAAGAGAATTTTTATTATACTTATTCATCTGAAGATAGTATTAATTATTAATTATTAGTTGTTAATTATTAGTTGTTAATTAGGGCTTGCTGATTAAATCTAAAAGCATTGACATATAAAGACTTTAGCCTTTTAGGGGCCTTTAAAAAGTACCTGATTTTCAGCTCTTCACGCTCATTTGTGAGCGTATTTTAGGCTCATAGTTGGGCAGAAAAATCAAGGGACAAAACTTAGCTCCTACCTCTTCTAAATTCCTATTTCTCCTGTCTCCAGTATAGCTGTCTCCTGTCTCCTACAAAGAGCAAAAAGACTTTCGATACGCAAACCCTAATTATTAATTATTGCTCGGCTAATTAAATATCAAAGCATTGATAGATAAAGGTTTTAGCTGTTTTAGGTTGAAAAAAGTGCGCCTGTTTTCGGTAAAGATTGCTCAAAAAACTAGCATTTTGTGCAAGAGTTGGGCAGAAAAATTAAGGGACAAAACTTAGCTCCTACCTCCTCTACATTCCCCATTTCTCCTGTCTCCAGTATAGCTGTCTCCTACAAAGAGCAAAAAGACTTATTCAGCAAACCCTAATTATCTCAACGTTGGTTGAAGACCCGCGCTCTCCCGCAGGGGAGCGGAGAGATGGGAAAACCAATCAATGTTGAGTTTTCACATATAATCTGTTAAACTGTAAAAGCTCAAGTAAGTAAAAAGTAGATGGTTGAAAAAGCATACAAATTTAGATTTTACCCAACTCTAGAACAGGAAAATCTGTTGCGGAGGACGTTGGGTTGTGTACGCTTGGTCTACAACAAAGCTTTGGCAGCCAGAACTCAAACTTGGTATGAACACAAAGAAAGAGTAAGCTACAAGCAAACTTCAGCTATGCTTACCAATTGGAAACAGCAGGAAGATTTAGATTTCCTTACTGAAGTTAGCAGTGTTCCATTACAGCAAGGCGGTAGTCCATCTACAAGCAGCTTTTACCAACTTCTTTAGTGGACGTGCCAAATATCCCAACTTCAAGAAAAAGCGTCATGGGGGTAGTGCAGAATTTACGCTCATCAGCGTTCAAGTGGGAAGATGGTCAAGTTTATTTAGCGATCGGGTGCAGAACCATTACCTATCAGATGGAGTAGGCAACTACCGCAAAACTGTGTACCAAGTACAATTACAGTGAAACTTGACCCCTCTGGCAGATGGTCATTGTCCCTTAGAGTCAATGACCCTAGA
>NZ_JAAHHG010000103.1 GCF_010692555.1 Okeania sp. SIO3B5
TACTTTTTTTACCGAAAAATTGTGGTTTAAAGCCTCCCCTTTTAAGGAGATAATAAAGAAAAAATTTCATTATTAGTCAATCCTCTTCTTTTCAAGGAGAGGTAATTATTCATTATTCATGTCTTCTAAACTCGTAAAATCACTATCTGCTAACTGATTTTCGCCAGCTTATGATTGGCTAACATACCGCTGACGTTCAAATCTTCAATTGACACAGTGCCGTGGTTTTTAGCTAGATATGTTGTCAATTTATGAAGTGCGTCTTTACGGATGTCAGCTATTCGTCTATGTTGTTTGGCTAGTCTAACTACAGCTTTGTACCAATTACTTGAATGCTTGACTTTCCTACTAAGTTGTCGTTGTAATTTTGCTAGTTTGTCTTGAGCTGTACGATAAGGCTTGATGCTTGGAAAAACTTCACCAGTGCTTAGTGTTGCTAGTGTCTTAACACCTAAATCTACACCTACAACTTCAGTATTTTTCGGTGTTGCAGTTGGAGTAAATTCAAAAGCCAAACTAACAAACCAATCACCAGCTTGTCTACTAATGGTGATTTTTTGAGTTGTTGCTTCAATGGGTTCATAAGTTTTTACCCAACCAATAAAAGGTAATTTATGAGACCAACCATTAAGTTTTATTGGTTTTCCACAATTATCTATTGTGTTTGCGTAGCATTCCGTAGGAAAGGAATCAGACCTACCTTTCTTCTTAAACTTTGGATGTTTACCTAAACCTTGAAAAAACCTCTTAAATGCTTCACCTAAGTTGATGTTTGCGCAGCATTCCGTAGGAAAAGCATATTGGTAAACCTTAGAAGATAAGCGTTTCATCCAAGGATAAAGTGGTTTAGTATGGTTAGTAAACACTTCTCTGAGTTTACGAACATTAGGCTTGTAACCGTCCTGATAAGCAGCATTCCACAGACTCAAGCCCCAGTTGTAGCACCACCGTGAATAGCCAGCGTGTTGAGCAAAGAGCGTTTTCTGTCGATTATTTAATTTGAGTTTTGTTCTGATAGATTTCATTTATGGGTGAGTGCAACCTGCCTAAAAGTATGCTTAAATATGCATTATATCGTTATTCTCGGATTAAGTCAATGCTCCTGTTTATTTTGCCTAACTCGATCTTGATTTAGAGTTTTGTTGGATAACAATACCATAGAATAATTAACAATAACTAGCGTGCTAATTATCAAAAAAGTTATTCAGTTTGATAAATTTTAACTTTGCCACCAATTTAACTAGATTCATCAAAGTATCTGACTATACTAACTATTTATTAAAAAAGTAGACTTTACAAAGGTTAAACACTACCTTACAATAAATATTAATTTTAACAAATATCAAAATATACCCTAATTAACTATGTCCAAAAACAAAAAAAATACGACAGAAAGTGCAGAAACTAAAGCAGAAAAAAATTTTAGTGATCCACAATACTACTTTAACAGAGAATTTAGTTGGCTAGAATTTAACCGTAGAGTTTTATCTGAGGGTTTAGACCCCCGTACTCCCTTATTAGAGCGTTTAAAGTTTTTAGGAATTTTTAGTTCTAACTTAGATGAATATTTCATGGTCAGGGTGGCAATTCTGAAAAAACAAATAGAAGCTGAAGTAAATAAATTAACTCCAGACGGTCGTACCCCACAAAAACAACTTGAAGGGATTAATCAAAAACTATTGCCAATGGTTTCTTTACAACATAAATTCTTTGAGCAAACCTTACAACCAGAATTAGTAAAAAATGGCATTTATATCCTAAATTATATAGACTTAAACCAAAAACAAAAAACATACTTACAAAACTATTTTGAAGAACATATATTTCCTGTATTAACACCTTTAGCAATTGATGCTAGTCACCCTTTTCCTTATCTATCTAATCTCAGTTTGAACTTAGCAGTAATGCTGAAAAATCCAGAAACTCAAGAAGATTTATTAGCCAGAATTAAAGTTCCCAAAATATTACCTCGGTTCTTGCCCTTACCAGAAAAATTACAGGCGCAAGAAAAGAATAAAACTGTCAATTGGATGGGAGTAGCTCTCGAACAAGTCATTGCTCATAATTTGGGTGCTCTATTTCCTGGTATGGATATCCAGGAATATCACCTATTTCGGGTTACTCGTGATGCCGATCTATCAGTGCAAGAAGATGAAGGTGATGACTTGCTATTGGTAATTGAAAAAGAACTACGAAAACGCCGTATTGGTGGTACCGTAGTGAGAATGGAAATTAATCCAACAATGCCGAGTACATTAAAAAAGACATTAATGGAAAAGTTGGAACTCTCAGAAAAGGATGTATATACAGTAGATGGATTACTTGATTTAAAAGATTTGATGTCATTTATGGGGTTGCCATTGCCAAAACTTAAAGATCCAAATTGGGTATCTACTATTCCTCAACGGTTACGACATCACGGCGATCGCATAGCAACTTCTGACCAGAATAAGAATAATGACATAGACTTTTTTTCAGTCATTCGTCAGAAAGATGTATTGGTACATCATCCATATCATTCTTTTACAAATACGGTACAAAGTTTCATTACTCAAGCTGCTCACGATCCTGATGTGTTGGCAATTAAGATGACTCTCTACCGTACTTCTGGAGATTCACCTATTGTCAATGCTTTAATTGCTGGAGCAGAAAATGGCAAACAAGTAGCAGTATTGGTGGAATTGAAAGCAAGATTTGATGAAGAAAATAATATTCAGTGGGCCCGGAAGTTAGAACAATCTGGCGTTCACGTTGTTTATGGTTTAGCAGGTCTGAAGACTCATACTAAAGTTGTGATGGTGGTACGTCAGGAAGAAGGTCATATCCGTCGCTATGTTCATATTGGCACTGGTAACTATAATTCCAAGACAGCTAAGTTTTATACTGATTTGGGTTTATTTAGCAGTAGTCCAGAGTTAGGAGCAGATTTAACAGATTTGTTTAATTTCTTGACGGGATATTCGCGCCAGCAGTCTTATCGGAAATTGTTAATAGCTCCTGTAAATATGCGCGATCGCTTTATTAAGCTAATTAATCGTGAAATTGAGAATTGCCAAAAAGGAAAAACAGGTCGCATTGTTGCTAAGATGAATTCTTTGGTGGACTCGAAAATAATTGCTAAGTTATACGAAGCTTCTCAAGTAGGGGTGAAAATTGATTTGATTGTTCGAGGTATTTGCTGTTTGCGTCCTGGTTTAGAGGGTGTAAGTGAAAATATTAAGGTAGTAAGTATTATTGGGCGTTATTTAGAACATTCTCGTATTTTCTACTTTTATAATAATGCTCAAGAGGAGTTATATATTGGTTCTGCGGACTGGATGCCTCGTAATCTTGACCGTCGGGTAGAAGCTATTACCCCTGTTGAAGATCCTGATTTAACGAAAGAGTTGCAAGAAATTATGGGTATTCTTTTGTCTGACAACCGTCAAGCTTGGGATTTACAATCAGATGGTGAGTATATTCAGCGTTGCCCTGTTGACAATTCTCCAGAATTGGGTTGTCATAAAATTTTGATGGAAACGGCAGTGAGTAATTAAAGGCAGATAGGTAAAGTGTGCGCACATGTATAAAGCACCAGCCTTGCAGAGTAGTTTGGTAGGCTAGGAAAAAGGGGAGTATTTGCTCAACCTCTTGGTATAGTTCCCCTTGAGCAACCTACGGATTCTGCGATCGGCTCTGCTGGTGCCGTTGACGTAGCCTCTCGTAGAGAAGGCCATCGCACGACCGAGCAATGGGTAAGCTTGTAGAAAGGCAAGCCCTCTCCATCTTTATCGTCATCTGTCAATATGTTGTTGATTGAACAAATTGCCTCACATGAAGTATTGGAAGCTGCTTTTCAGTGGGTGTGTGCTCAACGGGCCCACTACCATTTCAATGGAGATATTTGGCAGCTTAGGCGGTGGTGGTCAGAAAAAAAACAGCAGATTCAACAGCTTCTTGTGAATGGTTCCTACCGCTTTCGGGAATTACGAAGATTTCAGGCCAAAGATCGCACGATCGAATGGTGGTGTTCTCAAGATGCTCTCGTTCTGAAAGCGATCGCTATTGTTTTAACTGAACAGCTTCAACCTCATCTTAGTCCACGCTGTTTTCATGTAGCGGGTAGGGGTGGGTTAAAGGGGGCTGTACGTGAGGTTTATGCTCATTTGGATGAACATCAATTTGTTTTTAGGACCGATGTTAAAAAATATTATGCCAGTATTAATCATCATCTGCTCATGGATCTGGTGGGACAGTACGTGAAGGATGATGCTGTTATCGCTTTAGTCTGGGGTTATTTGCGCCACTATGTGTCCGATGGTGGAAAATATCTGGATATTACTCAAGGGATTTCTTTGGGTTGTCCTTTGTCTCCTTTGATTGGTGCTTTGTTTCTCAAACCTTTGGATGACCGCATGGCTTCCCTCCTGTTCCCCTCCTCGGAGGGGTTAGGGGTGGGTTGGTTGCTTTTATGTCCGCTATATGGATGATTGGGTCATCCTGGCTCCTACTCGCTGGAAGTTGCGGCGGGCGATTAAGGCTGTGAATCAGGTGATGGCTGATTTGTTGCTCGTGAAGCATCCAGAGAAAACTTTTATTGGTCGCATTAGCAAGGGGTTTGATTTCTTGGGTTATTGGTTTTCGCCGCACGGGTTGGGCGTGGCGAAAAAGACTGTGGAACGAATGATGGCGAAGGTGACTCAGCTTTATGAGCAGGGTGCGGATGATTGCCGCATTGAGTCTTACCTTCGCCATTGGTGGAGTTTGGTTGGATCTGGGGTGGATGAGGTGTGTCTGATTCGGTTTGCCTATAGAGTTGAGGACTTCAACTTTATAACAAGACCGACTTAAAGACCGCTTCTACCACTGCACTCTGATGCCAACGATCCTAAAATACGCTCTGTATCCTCTTTGTCCTTATTTGACACCCTAATAACCGAAGGTTATTGTTGTGGTAGGTAGGGTCATTGCTGCTCCGTTTTCATTCATGTGGACTTTGATCTGAGCAACGTTCTCTATTCCCTCCACTACAAAAGTTATATTATCGTCTACAAAGACTCCTGGCAAGTCGCCTGGTGCAACAGGAAAGTCGGGGCCTGGATCACAGACCAATTCGCCTTGATCCGGCTGGTACGCCTTGGGGTATGACATCACTGGTAGGGCCTTCGTTGCTTCACTATCGCCACTGTATATTAATTCCATTGAATATGGGCGTGTTGCAAAGTCGTTTCCTATGTCGATACATAGGTCTTCTCCAGGTCGTATTAGTTCGTTGCATGGTATTGAACTCTGGCCGTCGGTTGTTACCGCACAAGTGTGAGCACATGTGCCCTCATCCTGCAGGGTTAGATTGGTCGGACGATATACGACCCTTCCACATGCAGCCTCCGCAGGCATAGAGAACGACACGAGGATTGTAAAAGCCATTACAACCATCATCAGACTCTTCACGATTCTTTTCATCTCAATTAACCGAATAATGTTTAAGCTTTGGCATAATGAGAGATAACCATTTGTGAGTTTATACAAAGGCGCCGCTACGTTAACTACATCATTGGAGCCTAGGGTATTCTCAACATTGGTTTCTCACATTACTAAAATTAAGACGACCATCACGTCACTTTATGACACAGAAAAGGAAAAGATTTGGAAAGTAATAATCCCCACTGACTCACCAACGGTGTCGGGACAAATGACGTTAGTACATAGACATTGTACAACGAACTGTTAGTAAAGACATCATGCGCTAAATAATAATGGAAACATTAGCTTATTAGATATCGGAGATACAATAGAATATCGAGCAAAATCAACCGTCATCTGTACCCTCGGTTCGCTTCTGTCACGAACAGATTCGGCTACATTAAACCCAAGCCATAAACAGACTTTGATTGTTGCATACGGCAGTATGGTCTTATCGGAGGAGGGAGAAAAGCACGATTGCTACAGGCCAAAGACAAGTGATTTTTTATCTTGTTTTACTTTAAGTGCTACCCTACCTTTGATGTAGCAGGAGTGTTGTTTGATTTACACCGCAGTAGAGCACACCATTGGATGTTAAGACTACAGCTATTACTAGAGAGTGCTTTAGGGAAAAAAATGGCCTTACCAGAACGTAAGTTACAGAGCATTGAAGACTTTATTACCAGGTTTCCGTCTGCCAAAGAAGTGATGATTGATGGTACAGAGCGGCCAATACAGCGTCCCAAAGACCACCAAAAGCAGAAAAATCATTACTCAGGTAAAAAAAAGTGCCATACTCGTAAACATCTGATTGTGACAGACCTAGACAAAAGAGTTCTCGTTCTATCGAAAGCAAGAGAGGGCAAGGTTCATGGGCATTCGGCAGTTGGACGCGCGAAAAATTGGTAGATTTTGTGCCTGATGAAGTGAAAATTCATGTATATTTGGGTTTCCAGGGATTACAGAAGGAATTTGTCAACATCAAAATTCCCACGAAAAAACCTAAAGGAAAGGAATTAACTGAGGAACAAAAACATCTCAATAGAGAAAAAAGTAGCGATCGCGTCAAATGTGAACATACAATTACCAGGTGAGAAGAGATATAATGCAGCCAGAGGATTGTATCGAAATCACATCAAATATTTAGACGATCGCTTCATGTTCACTGCTGCTGGACTCTGGAATTTTTACCTGATGGCAGCATCGTTTAATCAGTGAAAAGCCAGGATTTTCCATTTCACTTTAAGGTTTTATTTCGCGACAAGTCTACTGTAACCCACATTCCGCACTACATAATTTAGTATAGAAGGAGGAGTCAGGAGACAGGAGACAGGAGACAGAATTTGAGAAGAAAATCATAGCTGCCGTGATCGAGAGCACGATCTAGTTTGTATTTTTGGGGAAATTTTTAACTCTGAAGTTGAACGTCGAAAAAAGTAATAGAGATGATTTGTAAAGTATAAATACCTACTAAGCCACATATTCGAAATTCTACTTTTAATGATACAAACTGAAGTGCGGAATGTGGGCTGTAAGGGTTGAATCAACCAAAATCAACCAAAAGTCTCCTTTCCACATAACACCATCCTATCATCATGAATTTAAGCCGTTTCCCGAAAACTAAATTATCAAAAAATAGGGGGTATTTAAGGAAAGCTAATCGGCGTTCGGCAGTAGGTTGTTCCCGATACGCTTTATTAACTTACACTGTAACATCTAACAGCGGTAAGCGCTGTATACCATGTCGGCATAATTGCCCTTTTAAAAAACTTCCCCGTGTCAGTCAAAAGTGGGAGTCTTCAACCTGACACGATATAACTTTCTCCTCAGCACCTCGAAAATAGCCGCTCAAATTCCCTTTGAGCTGTTTCCTTGCCCGATATTTTCGCCAGCACACATCATCGTTGGATACTCCCTGGCGTTGGGCTATTTCAGTATGAGTCCGCTCTTGGTTAATATGTAAAATAAAAGTGTCCCGCAAGGTTTCAGGTAAGTCTGCAACCGCCTGTAGAATCACAGTGGAGTCTTGCAGTCGCTCCAGACAACTCTCTGGCGACGCAACGTTTGAGGCTATACCCATCTCCTCAGTATCGCCCACCCATTCGATACTTTCAACACCCACAGCCTTTTGAGAAGGTTCTCTGATGATATCAATACAGAGGTTGCTAGTCAGCTTGAATAGCCAAGCCTTCAAGTTATCGATTTTCCCAGCATATTTCTGTACCTTTTCCCAAGCCTTGAGCATAGTCTTAGACATAGTTTCAACGGGAAAGCCAACAGGCGTCTTGATGGAACAAGGGTTTGAATCCCCCGCATCGTCTATATACCAAGTTGCCTTCAGACGTAGCACATTCATTTTCTCCCGGTCTCCATGTCTCCACGTGTCCAAGTCAGTCTCAACGACTGTCTTTGAATGCAACTGCGTATCCAATGATGGGGAGACAGTGACTGTTTCCAACCCAATATTTCCTTGGGACTCATATGTATGTGGCTTTTCCTCATTTTCCCATAAGGTAGATGATATGGGATGAACCCTCACTGTTACACTTCTATCATGTCGGCATAATTGCCCATTAGAACAACTTCCCCGCGTCCCCGCGTCCCCGCGTCCCCGTGTCAGTCCTAACCCGGAGTCTTCAAGCTGACATGATATTACTTTCTCCTCCGTCCCTCGATAATAGCTGCTCAACTTCTCTTTGAGCTGTTTCCTCGCCCGATATATTCGCCTGCACACATTATCGTAGGTTATCCCTTGGCGTTGGGCAATTTCTGTATGGGTTAGCTCTTGGTAAAAATGTAATATAAAAGTTTCCCGCAAGGTTTCTGGTAAGTCAGCGATCGCTTGTTGTATCTCAGTGGACTTTTCCTCTCTCTCCAGACAACTCTCTGGCGACGCAACGTTTGAGCCTATACCTATCTCCTCAGTATCTCCCACCCATTCAATACTTTCAACACCCACAGCCCCTTGAGAACGTTTTCTGATGAGATCAATACAGAGGTTGCTAGTCAGCTTGAATAGCCAAGCCTTCAAGTTATCGATTTTCCCTGCATATATCTGTACCTTTTCCCAAGCTTTCAGCATTGCCTGAGACAAAGCATCTTCGGCATCCGTTGGGTTAGAGTTCATAAATTTGAGACAACAGCGATAAAGCTGGTCCTGATATTCAGTCCATTTTTCCCAAAACTTAGATGTGAGTAGGTCGTTGCCTTGCCCCGTTAAAGCACAGTCCATTTTCTCTTCCCTGGATATTACTTGCTACCAACAATGACGTAAGGATAGCTATTTATTTGACCTATAAAACCCTATATAATTTGGCTTGTTTTCATATAGGGTTTAAGGCAGAGGGCAGAAGGCAGTACTGCAAGCAGAAACCGCAGGCTAGGCAGATAGCTCCATGGAAGGCAAAATTATTGTTGTGACTGAATTTGAGAGGAGTGAAAAGACCTTATCTTCAAAGGGTAACCGCCATATCAACACAAGTCATTAATTTTGTCAACCCTATAAAACTAATAACTTAATAAGTAATACCCAATAAGTAATAAGCGTGTTTACAAATAACATGCACGCCTGTCGAAAACTGACTTGTGAAGGTAGGCAACAGTGATAAGATTTGACGATTTCAGCATTGGAACTGATTGTTCTAACTGGCCTCATTAAGTATTTATGTACTGGTGCAAGATGTGAGTTTAGGGACTTGCGCCCCAAAAAGAAGATAAGAAACATTTTGAGGAGCAGTAGTACTTATTCTTAAACCTGGGATTCTACCCAAACAATATCAAATATCAACTCATAAATCCGATTATAAACCTTGATATATCCCCCTTCCTTCACCACTAAACCCGACAACAACAATTCCTTCTCCTCCAAAGTACCAACTGCCGTCACCTGACCTTGAGTTAAAATTTGTCTGTATAAATCTAGCAACTTATAACTAGGCTGTGTACTATCAAGAATCCGCTCCCTTATAGTTCTTAAATGTTCTGGTTCATCTTGTACTTCCCAATTCTCTATCACCTGAGCCTGGACTAAATTCTCCACCCATTGGGCTTCCTCATCAGTGGGAATAGGAGATGAACAGTCTCGTATCAATCGACAAATCTTTTGAGTGAGAAAGGGTTGTCCATTTGTCCAAGACAAGACTGCTTGCAAGACGACTTGCGGATTACTAACCTTTTCTGTCAACCCTTGCAGTAGAGGTTGAGCTTCCTGTAGTTGAAAACCTTTTAACTGAATAGCTTGACCAAGATTAAATGGTGTTCTTTTGGAGTCAGAGATTAAATCTGAAGGGGTGGCTACTCCCAATAAGACAAAAACTAAACTTTGATATCGGGGATTAAAACTCCGTTTATTATAGCAAGCACGAATCAGGGCAAAAAACTCATTCACTGAAAAATCCAAGGCGAGGATATTATCGATCTCATCTAAGAAGACTACTATTTTTTTGGCAGGCAGCTCATTATCAAGCCTGACTTCAGTTAAAATAATCTCTTCAATAAACTGACTTAAGCGTTGTAAGGGAGAAATATCTTTGCGATCATTCCACCAAGCTTTAAAATTAACCTTGTCTAACAAATCAAAGCCCTGCAATAATTCAATCATCAATCCCTTGTACCATTGCTCCGGTGTGATATTATCGCTACCAATGGAGGTGATATCAATAGTGGCACAAACTAAATTTTCTCGTTGTAGTTGATGCACCATGCTCACCATCAGACTGGATTTTCCCATCTGACGCGGGTTGAGAATATAACAAAATTCTCCTTTTTTCAAAGCTTGATAAAGCTCTCTGTCTGCGGAACGCACTACATAAGTGGGAGCATTACTGGGTAAACTACCCCCTACTTGATAGTCATAAGTTGAAGTGTCTTCTGCACTGCGCAACAGAGCATTTTCTACTCTAAGGATTTCTAACTGGAGGCGTTCCGTTTCTGCTTGTTGGCGTTGAGTGATGTCTTGAAAAGCAGCTATGGCATAAACTATTTCACCTTTGTCATTGAAAACTGGAGTAGCGGCAACTTCTAGGGGGATAATTTTATCTCCTTGGTGAATTGTTAGATTATCAACAGTTGTACTTTCACCTTTTAAAGCTTGCACAATGGGTTGTTGCTCGGTGGGATATAATTGCTCTGTGCCTGAGAGGTAAACTTGATAAGCTTTGGTGAACTCAGTTGAATCGCTTTGGGTGATAATGCCTTTACCTAGTATTTGTTGAGCAGTTTGATTAGCGTAGTAAGGTTTACCCTTAGCGTCTGTGACAAAGATACCTATGGGTACTGCTTCCAGAAATTGAGCTAATCTGGTTTCACTTTCACGCAATACCTCTTCTGCTTGTTGCCGTTTGACAATTTGCTGTTTTAAGGATAAATTAATATTAGCCATATCTTCATAAAGCTTGGCATTTTTGATAGAGATAGCCACTTGAGAAGACAGTATTTTTAACAGTTCTAATCGCTCCGGTGTAAAAGCTCCAGAGGTTAAATTGTTTTCTAAGTAAAGCCAACCCATAAAATTTCCTTGATACAGGACTGGGTTACATAAAAGCGATTGAGGCTGATTTTTAATGAGATACAAGTCTTGAGCAAAAATAGATTCGGGAACATCTTCCGAGTTTAACAAAATAGTTTCTTGGGTTCTTTTGACATAATTCAGAATAGATAAAGGTAACTGGAACTCATCTTGGATTACTGCTGGTTGATGCAAAACTAACTGGTCATTTTCCAGAGATGTCATGGCTTCAATAAAAAGCCGATTCTCCTGCTCTAAAATCAAGTAACTGATTTGAGCACCAGCATTTTTCATCAAGATTTGCATCAATTTTTCCAGCAGTTTATCGAGAGTGATTTCATTAGCTAGGCTTTGGGAAGCTTGAATAACGGTGGTTAAATCGATAACTTCTGTAGTCTTGGCAGATTTAAAAACAGGTTGCTTACCGGATACTAATGGTTGCGGTGTAAATCTTGCCGATACTTGAGCCAGAAGTTGTGGATATCTTGATTCCAAATCTTTGACTTTAGCTAAGGCTCCCCAAGCAAGATAACCATAATAGGCTTTACTCATGTAGGTTGTAGCAATTTCTTCCCTAGCTAAAGACAGATAGAATTCTGCTGCTCTTTCGTAAGCAAGGGCTTCATCTTGAAGATACCCCTGTTCTTTGGCACCGCGAATGGCGCAGTCATAATACTCCATCGCCAGCAGAATTTTTCCTAACACCCTAGCTTTTTCTGCTTCAACCAGCTCATACTTATGTTGATAATTCATTGGACAATGATCTGCCCAATATTTCATTTTCTCTTGATTTGCTACTACTTGGTTAAAATCCTCTGGGGAGTCCTTTTCTATCTCTAGATTAACGGTAAAATCAGCATGGGGATATGATGCTAAAATAGCTAAAGAATAGTAAAAATTATGCTGACTGAAAATAATTCCTGCTTGGACAAAACCAGCATATTTAAACCCAATCACCGCATATTTGATAGCATCTTGATAATCTTTAAATAAATAGCAAAGCAGACATTTAGCAAAATACAAACTAAACAGGGATATTAAATCGTTAGTATCTTCTAAATAAGATTTCATTTGGTTCTCATCTAGATAATCCCCAAGCAACAACAACTTATTGCCTGCTTTGCCTCTTAAGTTTGCTACTAACTGGCTATCGATGCTGCACATATTAAATTGATGCTCTTGTTTAAATTGTTTGATAAATTCAAGATATTTATCTTGATTCTTTTGTACAGCTTCTAAATTGTTGCCATTAAAAAATAAATGAGCACAGTAAAAATTAGCAGCATGACAAGCATGTTCTATATCACCGACTTCTAATCCACTTTGAATAGCTTGAAAAAGAGGTTCAATTGTTTCCCTACAATGCTTCTTACGGTGTTTAATATTAATCGACATTGCTACAAGAAATTTAGATTGAAGCTCTTTAGCATTCAACTGAGCTAAGAGCAGTTCAGCTAAATTATTTAATTCATAGGCGGTATCTATATCAGGTACGAACCAACTTGTTATAGAACCATAAGTAACATAAGCAAAAATAGATGGTGGTGAATTTCCATATTGCCGAGAAATATCCACCATAGTATATAAAATAGGTAAAGCTAATGAACTTTCTTCAAAACAAGCAGGCGGAAATATCAGTATTAAAATTTCCATTGCTGCAAGTTTATTAGCATCAGTTATTTTGGGAAGTTGTGCTAACTCTTGAATATTCAATTCTTGAGGTGGTAATTCAGATAAAGTTACTCCTAATTCTTTTAAGGCAGTTAATCCTGTTTCTAGGGCTGAACTGATTTTATTTTGAGCTAGCAGCAGCTGTGTTTTTAGCTGATATAGCCTGGCTTTTTCTAGTAGATATTTGACTGTTTTTAGAGCTAAATTGCACAGTTGAAAAGCGGCTTCTAAATTAGCATTAAGGTATTCGGTTTCTGAAGCTTCAAAATGCAAATCGAAGGCTAACTGATATTGCCCCTCCCAACTGGCTTCATTTAAAAGTTGCAGACCTACATTAAAATAGTTGACAGCAGCTTCATAAGCCGTAGCTGCCTTAGCTTTCTTGCCAGCAATGAGATTTAATTTAGCCAACTCATATTTTTCAGTTTCAGTCTGCAAAAACTTAGTGCCAAAATTCAATTGATTCACTACTAAAAAAATCTGCTCTTCTTGCTCTTCTAGGAAATTATTTTTGAGCAACAGTTGACCGATTTGATAATGAGTTATAGCAATTTCTGATTCAGGTATCAAAGAATAAGCAGCTTGCTGTACTCGGTCATGCAAAAACTTATAATTAACCTCAACATTTTGCTGTTGAAAATTTAGTGATTCTGACTCTGAGAAAACTAGCGGGATTTTATAGGTATCAGACAGAGGTAAAATTAACCCCGCCATAAGTGTAGGTAACAGTTTTTTTGCTGCATATATTTCTGAGTTTTCATTAATTACAGCTAGAAGCTTGAGGTTAAAACTATTACCAAGACAAGCAGCAAATTTTAGGAGTCTTTGTGAAATAACTGGTAAATCTTGAATTTTTTGAGCAATTAAATCAATAATATTATCCCCTAAAATTTTCGTAAATTTATGATTATTTAAATCTAAATTCCAATGACAACTAGCAGTCTGATAAACCAGTATTTTTTCAGTATATAGAGTTTTGATTAATTGAGTTAAGAAGAAAGGATTGCCTCTGGTTTTTTCAAAAATCAACTCCGACAGAATCTTTAATTGCTCGGCATCTATATTTCGGCTTAAGCTGTCGCCAATTAATTCCGTAACCTGAACTTTAGACAAAGGTTCAACTACAATATTATTAATAACAGTGCCAATTTCTCTCACCTTATCTATAGTTTGAAATAATCGATGACTGGCAGTTACTTCATTATTTCGATAGGCTCCAATAATCAATAGATATTTACTACTATCATCAGTACTGATTAACTGCATCAGTTTCAGAGAAGCTGCATCTGCCCACTGTAAATCGTCTAAAAAGATAACCAAAGGATGTTCTGGTTGACAAAAAACATGAATAAATTGTTGAAATACACGATTAAATCTATTTTCCGCTTCCAATAAACCTACTGCTAATACTTCTGGTTGTGGTCCGATAATTAATTCAACTTCAGGTATAACATCAATAATGATTTGACCATTAGCCCCTAAAGCCAGCAGTAATTTTTCTTTCCAAGCAGCAATCTTGGCTTCACTTTCGATTAATAACTGACGAATTAACTCTTGAAAAGCTCTAATAAAAGCGCTATAAGGAATATTTTGTTTAAGCTGGTCAAATTTGCCTCTAATAAAATATCCTCTGTATTTAACCAGAGATTGAGAAACTTCATTAACAATGGATGTTTTGCCAATACCTGAGTAACCTGAAACCAAGGTTATTGCCGTTGTTCCTTGAATTACTCGATAAAAACTATCTAATAAAACTTGTACTTCTTGCTCTCGTCCATAAAGTTTTTGTGAGATAATAAGTTGATTACCCTCATCCCCCTTACCCAGGACAAAATCTTCAATTTTTCCTCCAGTTTCTAGTTGCCATAAACAATTTTCTAAGTCAATTTTTAACCCTGTAGCACTTTGGTATCTATCCTCAGCATTTTTAGCTAAGAGTTTCATGATGATCTTGGCAATAGCTTCAGGGATATTGGCTTTTTCTGTAGGATTTGTGGGTTTTCTTGCCATGTGGCAATATAGCATTTCCACTGGATCATCACTGTAAAAAGGTACGATGCCAGTGAGCATTTTATAAAAAGTAATCCCCAAAGTATAAAAGTCAGTGCGATAGTCTAATAAACGATTCATTCTTCCCGTTTGTTCGGGAGAAATATAGGTAAGAGAGCCTTCTTGCCAGTCAAGATGACTAATTGTTTGTTGCTCTGGGGGCAGAAGAATAGCACGACTAAAGCCAGTCAGTTTTACTTCTTTGGTTTGGGGATTAATAAAAATATTATCAGGTTTGATATTGTTATGAATAATTGACTGTTTGTGGATTGCAGTTAAAGTTGATGATAAGGAAATAGCAATTTTGAGGAAATCTTTGCTAGGGAGTTGATTGCTCTGAAGAAACTGAGATAAAGGTTGACAGCCAAAGTCTTCTAAAATTAAAGCTAAATGATTTTGATATCTCTCTAATTTATAATGTTTAACAATGCCTCGACAATCTATTGTTTCAGAGATTTGGTATTCCTGTTTAAATTGAGTAATATCTTCTAAGGTTACATCTGCAAGGGGAAGTATTTTTATCAATACTGGTTGTTTGCTTGTATCGTCTATTCCTTTATATAAAATCGTTTTTTTGTCAACAAATAGAGCTTCTGTGAGCTTAAATCCAGGAACTACAACCATAATAGTTTAAAAAAAAATAACTGTGGCAATACTACCACAATCATTCAGAGAAGAGGTATAAGAAAGAAGGAAGATTGAGGCTAGTGAATTAATTTTCAATAAGCCTCACTTGTTGCTGTGACTAATTACATGCTTTGTTTATTTCCTCTTTGAGTGTTTCTTTGTCTTTACTAGAAAAGGAAGAAGGAGCCCAAGTATCTATCCAATCACATAAGCCATGGGTTAGCTCTACATTATCACTAGAAGAACCACTGTCAGATATATTTTTCAACCACGCTGTGTGCAATGTCAGTCCAAAATTTAGCTCTTCATGCCACAATTTACATACTGGCCCTTCTTGGAGAGCAGCAGCATTAAAAATCCAGATTTCACTTCTATCTGGAGTAAAAGCAACACATACAATGTCACCATCGGTAGGGCTATCTGTTCCACCCTTGCGTGGAACAAACTGTGGTGAAAACCCTATGTAACCTGGGGGAAACTTGTAATAGTCTTCAAAGGTCAATGACTCAGCATCCAATCGATATAAGCAAGAAGATATACCTTCTTCGGCTCGTTCAAGAAGTTCATTCAATTCTACTGTTCTATATTCATATTTTTTGTATTGATCATACATGAACTTAGTTGTAAGCTCTTCCCAAAGCCCTAGAGAAGTCCAGTAAATTTTATCCAACTTCTGTAGAGGAGTGTGACCTGGAAAATTACGACTATTATAAGTATACAATCCTGCTCCCCAAGTGAGACCTTCGTCCGACTGATCATTAATAAAAGATTGAACAGACGGTTCTTCATTAATATCTATTACATGGCGTGCCATTAAGCTAATATCCATTTCACCTATCTGTATTCCTAACAATTCAGGAGGTATCCTCTTATTTCCTTGAGCTAATTTATCTCCCTTACGGAGCCATTGTGCAATATCCCAAGCACAAATATGAGCAGCATGAAGTGTAATTTTTGAATCACTATTCTCATGAGAGTAATCCAGTAAAAAATGGGATATTTCACGATGTATTTCTACTTGATGTGCCTCGACTTCTGCTGAACCATTTAAGTTTTCGCGAGGCACTATATATATCATGTTCTCCGGTGATGGTGTAATGCGGAGCAGCCTTCGTAACGGCTTTGTGAATAGAGATAGAGGAAAAGGGAAATTATTGATCATCTGCTCAATTCCAATAGCAAAAGAGGTATCTATTAGAACTACATATTTCTCAGTTATCCCAACCTGATGCATACTTTGGCGAATTTTGATTGGTCTCCCCCTGGAATCAACTATCTTCCACTTTTGCAAATTCTCTGTAGCATCCCATTTCATCACATAGACAAAATTATCTAGACTCAAAAAAGATTGAATATTTAGACAAAGTACCCTCCAAATTAATTGAAGATATTTAATTAGATCGATCAAACAATTAAAGATTCCAAAGATTTTTGTATCAGTTTTAGTCTTTGTTCGATTTTCTGAAATTATATTAGTGAGCAGACCTAAAGACCAAGGAAATATTCTCAATAAATTTAATAATGACCTAGAGTAGTTAACAGTAAACATCTCTTCTGTCTGGTGGTCAAAGATAGGGTGAGCCGTGCTTAAAATTGTTGGAAAAAGATGTCTTGGTTGGTTAGGATCTGGTATCCATTCATCCAAACTTCCCACAGGCTCTTGTACATTGAGGGTCTTTGTATTAATTTCGTAAGGGATACCTGCATCATAAGTTATTAACAGGCGCTCATGGTTATCTTTACTAAATTTGAAGGGGACAAATGCTGTATTTAATTGATTGCGAAGACCAAGTGCAGGAGAAAATCTGATCAATCCAAAATTATAAAATTTGAATATTGCACGATATTCAAACTCTGTACTTGCTTCAATTATTCTGTCAAGCTTGTAATCGGGAGGATTGGCAACTTTTTGCTTCCATTTAACTTTACCTACCTCGTCAAAATCGAATCGATAAATCATTCCGTCACCATTCATAAATGTATTTCCGTTATCATCTATCAGATTACGTTGACTAATCCTTTTATATATGTCCTTTAATATAGGTCTCCCGTCTTCATCAAGCTCAAAATTACCGACTGGTGCTACTATAAAAACATGACCGTGCAAACCATCAGGTAAATTATCAGGTCCATAGCCGTCTACAAAGTGCAATTCTTGTGGTTTTAGAAAGTTTTCACGACTCGCATCCATAATAGAGCGCGGAACTTGATTTTCAACCATTACTTTCTCCTTCTGATTGATAATTTTTTTAATAGTTTACTTGAATTGAACCGAAAAGTACAGAGCTGACGACCAAAATTAATCAGCGATCGCTCATTTCCTTTAAGGTTTGCTGGAAATAATCTCGATACAACTGACAACTAATAACCGCCTTATTATTAGATAATCTAATTAACCCCATACTATTTAACTTGTAAGCCTGGATCGGTTCTAATAATATAGGTTCAGTAGCGACTATCACTTTATTCAAAGCGCTTGCTAATTTTGAGTCTTCGTACAACTTCTCTTGATGACGATTCAAGTGACTTGCATAAATTCCTGTAGAGGTAGGAGCCGTTTTTAATAGTTCTTTCAATGTCATTTTCTCCTGACTAAGATAATAAATAGCAAGATGCACTAGAGCAGGATGTCCTCCTACCATCGTCATCAAAAGATTTGCTTCTTCCCCATCTCTCCAGCTTAATTCGTAACATTTAGCTAATTCTACAACTTCTTCCCAACTCAAACTACCTAGCTGTATCGGCAATCCTACATTGAAAGGTGACTGCTTAAGTTGCAGAGGCACATAACTTTCAGTTGAGTGAACCACCACTAAGCGCAACTTCTGCCACACCAAAGTTGTTTTAGCTTTCTCGTACCACAAACGTAACAAAGAGAAAAACTCTTTTGCTATTTTCAGATTCTCAAAAACCTGATTCACTTCATCCAGAGCTAGAAGTAAGGGTGCGTTGATTGATTTTAGCAAATAATTTTGGAAGTATAAATTGCAACTAGCCTTACATCCCAGCTCCTCATCCCAATAGTCATCTAACTTGAGATCTAAGTCTAGCTCATGGGTAATATTAATACAAAAAAAGCGCAAGAAGGTGCTAACATCCCTGAAAACTTCTTCGTCTAACTGTTGCAGATTGAAATAAATGGTGTGATAGCCCGACTCATTTGCACGCTTAATAAGACGGAGTAGCACAGAAGTTTTGCCCATTTCTTGAGGTGCTTTTATTCTCACCAAAGCTCCAGGTTTCTGAATCTCTGCAGATATTTTATTTTCAATATCAGACCGCTTTATATAATATTGAGAATCTAGAGATATAACTCCCGAAGGAAACAGAGGTTTCTCTTTCCAGACCAGAAAAAATTTTTTAATTAGTTTCATGCAGTTTCTTTTGCCCACCCTCTGACCAATAAGACAAGAAAGTTTTTTAAACAAACTAGGGGCAACAATATTGGTAATATAACCGCAGCTATAGTTTTTCTCTAGGGCTATTTGATCATAGGTATAATCCCGCCAAATACCCTTGAGAGTTTGTGTTTCTATGGTACTTAGAGGAGAATAGGAAATCTGAGGCAGTCTGAGATTTATGGTCTCTAGGACAAAATCTATGTCTAAATCTTTAGTTCTTTCTTCACACATACAATGGTCTATCGTAAGTTTTACACTATTTCAAACATAATACTTTGATTCTGGAGTTTAGACTAAATAGTTGAAGATGCAATCAAGGAAAGGATTTAAAAAAAATGGCGTTGGTGATTCTGGGCATGATTTGATAATTTTATATTTTGTATTTTGTATTTTGTATTTTGGATGGTTTGAACTACTTGTTAATATTAACTGTTCCCTGTTCCCAGTTAAGTGTTCCCTATTCCTTATAAACCTACTTTCATACCTTAATTCACCAACGCCAAAAAAATTTAGACCATCAACAGATGTAAGAAACAAGATTTGAGATTAGTTGACAAAATTGAGGGGCATAGTAATTTTCCAACCCAATCTCATACTGTTCAGCAATACTTATACTAATACTATTTAAGTTCTTTGTCAGCAATCATCAAAAGAGTTGTCGCTTTATAACTTAAAAATGCCGGAAAACCCCTGTCCCTTAAGCTATGCTTGATCAACATCTTTCTTAACGTAAAACTTGACAAAAAGAGTAAAATGTGAAATGGAAAAAAATATAGCTATGGGATGCGATCGCTGACTACTAATACCATTTCTCAAAAGTTTTGCTACATTTCCTTGGCAGTAGGGAGTAGGGAGTAGGGAGTAGGGAGTAGGGAGTAGGGTTTAAAGGAATAAGATATTTTGGATTAATGCCGATAATCCTCTACATTCATTACTGAATCATTTTTCTACAACCTTTGCGGGAATATTATTAGCTAATACATTTTCTTCATCTCCCACATCCTCAACAACATGAGCGCAGATAAGTAAATAAGTATAATTTTCTTCCCGATAAAAAGGAAACCCAGTACCAATAACATTTGCTTTTCTGTCACTAGCACTGGTAATTAAAACAATAGATTCTGCTAAATTTTCTGAGTTATATCATGTCCGGATAATCAGTGATAAAAAACCTTTTTCCCTTCTAACCTTTTCTTCCCTTCTGCCTTCCCCTCCTGGGAGGGGTTAGGGGTGGGTTGCCTCCTGCCTTCGGAGCTCCAAAGTGTAAGTATTCAACCGGAAATGATATTAATCATCCTTTGAATATTTTAGATTAAGCACTAATATCATATCCAATAGTTGGAGATGGGGAGTAGGGGAGATTGAAGTAATATCATGTCCGAAGGCAATCATTTGTTTAAACCCAAGATTGAATATCTGGAAATTTAAGTTTTTTTCTTCCTTCTTCCTTCTTCCTTCTTCCTTCTTCGAGATCAGGTTTTTGATCGCGCTATTATCCGGAAATGATATAATACCAAACCCGGTAGGATCAATGTAATTAGATTCATAGGGTGGATACCCACCCCTCGCCCCTCCCCCTCCCAGGAGCAGGGCTGTTTCATTCTCGATAGACACGGGGACGCACCAGACACACCAGACACGGGGATAGAGGCTTTTAAGCGGCGTTGGACCAAATATTCTCTCAGAGCTTAAAGACGCGTACTTTGCTGAAAAATCGGCAAATTTTGGCAAATTTCACTGTTCCACTATTCCCATTACTTCCATTCTCCCGTGCATCCTTAATTACAATACTTTAAAACAGCCCTGCCCTCCCAGGAGGGGAATGTGAGGAAATGGGGAGATCGAGAAAGATTTGGCAATGGCGCTTAGATGAAACATTTTTTTATACCGAACCCTAGCGGATTTGATATAAGAACTTTATTATAGTTAATTAAACGGACGTGATATTAGTTCTTAATTCATAATATTCAGAATATGATTAACCCAGAAAATTTAGAAGAATCTATTGTTTTAATTACCAGTGCTAGTAATGCCCATATTGGCACTGGATTTGCTTTTTATCGGGAACAAAATTATACTTACCTGATTACCTGCGCTCATGTTGTTAAGGATATGGGTGGTGAGGAAAATGTACGGGTGAATAATAATAATGATATTCCCGCAGATGTTGTAGCAATAGAAAATACCTTTGATTTAGCAGTTTTACGAGTTAAAGATATGTTGAATCTTCCTCTGTTAAAGTTAAAAGTTTTATCTGGGGAGAAAAAATATTACCAAATTAATATTCCTGGTAATTACCTCTACAGTAGCGATCATAAAATACCTGAATACAAGATAATTACAGGAAAAATTAGTCAAAGAAGCAAAGCAATTCAGCTTCAAGAAAAAGTTGTTGTTTGGGAATTAAATATACAAAAAGGAAAGCTTCAAAAAGGTTATAGTGGGGCACCTATTGTTGAAGAAACAGGTTTTGTTGTGGGTGTAGCTACCCACATGGAGGGCATAAAAGAAGAGGAAGGAAAGATTGGAAGAGCTATTTGTATAGAAGCTCTAAAAAAGATTTGGCCTGATATTCCTCCTACTATTTCTCAACAACTTAAAAGAGAGAGTTATACATTGACTCAATTGTTGGTTAAAGACAGTAATTTTAACAATATTTCTTCGGCATCTTTTCCCCATATAGATTTTTCTGGTATCTCTCCAGAGACTATCCAAAAGGCTTATCAAAATTCTTTACCTGCCGATGCAGAAATTTGGGATTTTGAAGCAGATAATATTGAACAAATCTTAGAAAATTTGCATCAATTTAGAAGAATATATGAGTTTTTTGAACACTTAATTCAAGGTCCAGATATTCCTCCGAAAATTCGTAATCAATTGCAAAATGGATTAGAAAAACTAGCACAAAAAAAGCCTTTAAGAGAAAATAATAATAAATCTTCAACAGATTTTTTTTCTGAAGAATTAGAAAAAGTTGAATCTTATATATTAGCAACACTTATTCCAGATGAAAATGAATATTTTTGCTTGAATGCTTGGTTAATTATTGATGATTCAGTACAAAATTTATCGAAATTTCAATCCCTCCTTGACCACAAAGAAAAACAACAGGGAATATTTTGTAAGTCAACTCAAATTTCCAAAGAATTCGATCTGCTTCTCAAAAAAGCATTGAAATATCTAAGAGGCAAAAAATCTTCTCTAACAATAGAGTTTTTCTTACCCAGTAATTTAATGTGTGAGGAAGTAGACAGATGGAAAATTTATGACCCCATAGCTGAAGAAATTACTATAGGAATTAAATATCCAATTAGATTGCGATCGCTCGAACGTCTTAATCTTGATTATTTAGATTATTATCTATCTCAATGGTACGAATATTGGGATAAAGTTAAACAACTTTTACCTAATAAACCTAGTTTGGAATTATTTGAACATTTAGAAGAAATGGAGAGTTTTAACTGGAAATTATTGAAAAGTAATCTCAAGGAAAAAATAGGATTGAAAGTTACTCGCGCTCATCCTCAATCTATCAGGAAAGATTTGTTTAGAGCGATTTTGTCAGCTACAACCCCTGTTGTTATTTGGACAAGAGCTGATATTGAGCGTCGGGAAAAAGTAAATTTGATTGATGAAATATTAACTTTTCAACCACTGTGTTATTTATGTGAATCAATTAGACAAATTCGAGAAAAAGCTGATGCTCAAACTGAGGAGCATTTGGGTTTTCATTTAGCTATTCTTTGGGAAAATCCCTATCGTTTAACTCCTGATATAATGGTTGAATTAATTACACCTGGACAATAACGAATTCAGAATTTATAAGTCAGATTTTATCGACTAAAAACTTTGATACACCAGATTTCAAACTAATGCGGTACAACTGACAGGTTCATTAATGGATAATTGATAATGGATAATTGATAATTACCTCTGGTTAAAACCGTTCTTGATTGAATATAAGGAAATATTATTTCTTCTCTTGGTCGATTGGATATAGCGAGGGGACCTCGCCATCCCTCGACCGCTTTTTTCCCTTAAAAGGGGAGGCTTTAAACCAGAATTATTTAATTATTAATTAGTTAATTATTCGGTAAATTTTTTTTGCTTGTTCACTACCCTAATTCCCATCTTCTCTACTCCCTACTCCCTACTCCCTACTCCCTAAAAGTATCAATATATGTACCTCATAACGGGCGGAAACTTCTGTGATACAATAGTTTTCGGCAATTATTTTACATTTAAAATTTAGCAACTATTTGTGATACAAAAATGAAATGAAAGTTGTAGGTTTTTGTACATAGTAAGTGAGTTTTTTTTGAGGAGTGATCGCCCTCATTATTCCCCCTATTGCATTCCCAATAATTTTTCTGCTATAATTCCACACAACAGTTTCAAATATTAATAGGAGATACCTTTGAACCGAATCGTTTTAATATCCAAAAACTTCTCTTTATTTTCCCATAATGCCAGCTAGAGATACTTACCATAACAACTTAATTAACGCTCTGGTCAAAGATAACTGGAGCATAACCGATGACCCTTACTTTATGAAATGGGGAGTCAGGGATATGTATGTAGATTTAGGTGCTTCTTTACTTCTGGCAGCAGAAAAAGAAGAGTTCATTAATTGATAATTGATAATGGATAATTGATAATTACCTCTGGTTAAAACCGTTCTTGATTGAATATCAGGAAATATTATTTTTTTTCCCTTAAGAGGGGAGGATTTAAACCATAATTATTTAATTATTAATGATTAATTATTAATGATTAATTATTCGGTAAAAATAGCAGTAGAACTGAAAAGTTTTTCAGGTGCTTCCCCAATGAACGATCTAGAAAATGCTGTTGGTCAGTATATCGTTTACCATGATGTACTCAAAAAAACCAACCCAGAAAGAATTCTCTATTTAGCAGTAGATGAAGAAGCTTTTGAGGGGATATTCAGCGAACCCATCGGCCAACTAATGCTAGAAAATCACCGCTTAAACTTAGTAGCTTTCCACAAATTAGAGGAGGTAATTATTGAATGGATACCATCAGTAAATATCAACAAATAATCGAAAAAATAATCGGCGACTATGCTCAATTGCGCTATTCCTATAGCGAAATAGAGAGAAAAACAGTTTTTGACCGAAAACAGAACCATTATTTATTGATGATTATGGGAGTAGAGGGTCATAAAATGGTTCATGGTTGCATACTTCATCTGGAAATCAAAGGCGATAAAATTTGGATTCATCGTGACGGAACTGAAGATGGTATAGCAAGAGAATTGTTAGCAGAAGGGGTTCCCAAAGACAAAATTGTTTTAGGTTTTTATCACCTAGAAACACGGGAATTAACCGATTTTGCAGTTTGTTAGTTTCAGGGGTGTTGGCGGACCTAACGGTCATTTCAGTTATCAGTTATCAGTTATCAGTTATCAGTACCTCCGACTAAATCAATTAAATAATTCAGCTTTATTAGCCTCCCCTTTCAAGGAGAAAATAAAGAAATAATATTTCCTTATGTTCAATTATCTCGGTTTTAACCAGAGGTAATTATCCATTATCCATGATCAATTAATGAACTCTTCCTTACCTTCGCTATACAATACTAATACTATTGGACATGATACAAATTAAAAAAATTATTGAAAAAAATTTATGAATGACTGGAAAATATTTCAAGGTAATAGCCAACCCCATGATGAAATTATTCGCCTTCCCGAACCTCCAAATTGGCGTAAATTTATTGGTGCAGATAATCAGATAATTAAACAAATTGAACAATGTTGGAACAACTTTTTAGATGAGAAAGGTAAAACAACAGAAGATTCGGAAAGAGGCAAAAGTTTTCGGATTCAAACTGACAGTAATAATGACAGAAATAGTGTCATCAATATGGTTAATGCCGCTCTATATTTAAGGAGACCATTGTTAGTAACAGGCAAACCCGGAACAGGAAAAACTTCTTTAGCTTACGCAGTAGCTTATGAATTGAAATTAGGGCCTGTTTTACCTTGGTATATTACTGCTCGCTCAACTTTAAAAGATGGGTTATATGATTATGACGCGATCGCTCGTCTTCAGGATGTACAAATGGGCGATAAAAGTAAGGATATTGGTCGTTATATTAAACTTGGCGCTCTGGGTACAGCTTTACTTCCTTTCCCTAAACCAAGGGTTTTATTAATTGATGAAATTGATAAGAGCGATATTAATTTACCTAACGATCTACTCAATTTGTTTGAGGAGGGGAAGTTTGAAATTCCAGAATTAGCTCGTCTTTCTAAAGAAGTTTCCCAGGTAGAGGTTCGCACTTATGATGGGATGGATGTACCAATCAAAGAGGGAAAAGTGTGCTGTCAGAATTTCCCTTTGATTATTCTCACCAATAATGGGGAACGAGATTTTCCACCAGCTTTTCTCAGACGATGTTTGCGGTTAACCATGCCTTATGATCCTGATGCGACAGCGTTGAAAGAAATTGTTAGAGCGCACTTGGGTAGTGATGTGTTAACCAAGGATGAGGCAAAAATTGAAGAATTGATTCGGAAGTTTATCAAAAAACGTTCGGGAGGAGACCTTGCTACAGACCAACTTTTGAATGCTATCTACATAATGACTCGCCAGTTAAAACCGGAACAACAGGATGAGGAAAATTTGACTCAGGTGTTGCTGAAATATTTGACCAGTGAGGAGGATAGATAATACCATTTCTCAAAAACTTTTCTACATTTTGTTGAGCAGGGGAGTAGGGGAGTAGGGGAGTGGGGGAGTGAGTGGGGGAGAAGAAAACATAAGAATAATGAATATTAAATTAGCTAAAATCAGCAAAAAAGTAATTCTACTTCTGCTAATTAGTTAATAACTGAAGTATTGCGCAAGTATAGCACTACTTTTGGGAATTGGTATAATATCAAATCCGGGAGTGTGGGGAGGGTGGGAAGTGTGGGGAGTGTGGGAAGATTTGGCAATGGTGCTCAGATGGAACATTTTTTTATACCGAATTAAGCGGACTTGATATGATTGAAAAATTAATTACAGCACTGAGTCAGGAAGTGGAAATGCCATTTCAGTTATCAGTTATCAGTATCTCCTTTTGAATGCTATCTATATAATGTGCAAGTTATATCATGTTCCCCTTCCGGGGGAGCTACGCTAACGGATAATCAGTTATAATTAGGACTTACGCAGATACGGTATATATAGCACTCAAAACTATTGGACAATAGTTATTGGACTCTATAAATAGTGCCTTTGCGTAAGTCCTGATAATAAAATTTAATGACTGACAGTACCGACAGTATCAAAAATATACTGAAATCATCTTAACTTTCCTTCTTTTTTCCCCTCCTGGGAGGGGGAGGGGCGAGGGGTGGGTTGACTCCTGACTCCTGACAACAGTTATTGATAAGTATTCAACCGTTAGCGCAGCTCCCCCGGAGGGGGAACATGATATTAAAACCCGAAAACAGGATGAGGAAAATTTGACAGAAGTG
>NZ_JAAHHG010000104.1:0-18417 GCF_010692555.1 Okeania sp. SIO3B5
TGAGGAGGATTTAGTTCTTGAGGTCGATGGTTTAAGCCTCCTGCACAGTTAATGAGAATTCCACCTGTAGAAATTTCTGGGTAGTCTGCTAGTATCATTAGGCTAAGTAATCCACCAATGGAGTTGCCTATAAAGACGGTGGGTTTTTGAATATGTTGGTTCCAGAAGTCGTATAGTAGTTCTTGCCAAAGTTCTAATGAGTAATCTATGGGTGGCTTGGAAGATGCACCAAATCCTAGTAAGTCGAGGGCAAATACTTGATGGCCTCCAGCGGCGAGGGTAGGGATATTGTTACGCCAATGACCTATGGATGCACCAAAACCATGAATTAGTATTAGGGGTTGTCCAGTTCCCATGACTGTATATTGGATTTGGTGGTTTTTCCAAGTCCAGGTATGTAGGTTTAGTTGATTAGTTGGTGTTGCTATAACGGGGTTCATTTTATAAAGTTTTGTAAAGTCACATACCTTATCATAATAGAAATTTTGGCAAAATTTAGGTCTATATTTTCATTAGTAGGGGAGTGGGGAACCCACCTCTAACCCCTCCCAGGAGGGGAAGTAAACATAAGAATAATTAACATTAACTTGGCTAAAATTAGCAAAAAAATTTATTCTGCTCTTTTTAATTACTTAATAACTGAAGTTTTACCTAAGTTAAGTATTAATACATGGGAATTGGTATAAAATTCTTGCAGAAGCGATCGCGAAACTAGCTTGCGAATAAATATGCTAATTAACTGTTAAGTTGATTAATAAATTCTTGGTGTTCGGAACTAGATAATTCCTGCTGAAGTAGATTAAATACTTCAGGGAAATTTCTTTCTATTCAGGATATAACGGTTAACGATAATTCCGGAATTTTTGAACTTTTGAACCCTGGGTTTTTATTGATGGCAATAGAAATATATTCACTCTAACTAAAAATGCTAATTAACGGTTAAGTTGATTAATAAATTCTTGGTGTTCAGAACTAGATAATCCTTGTTGAAGTACATTTAAAACTTCAGCTAAATTTCCTTCTATTAAGGATTTATATCATTTCCGGTACCATCGGTATTGTATAGGGAACGTCATTTCAGTAAGTAAGTTCAGCTTTTTTATGTTTTGGCATAGAAAAGTAGGGCTTTTCAAACTCATCTCTAGTTAAGCGATCGCGGAGCGTGGCGTCAGCCGTATCGCCACTTTCTAAAGGTATTATTTTGGTTTTGTTCATAGTTTTAACGAAAAATAGAAATTACCGAAAAAAAGATTATAAAATTTATAAAATTTGGCAGATTACTTTATTTATTGTGTTATTTATAACGCCATAAGGTTTCCTACGGAATGCTGCGCAAACAGAGAAGACTAAAACTCATAAGGTATGGGAGAATTAGAGTAGCTCTTAAGATTACAAAACTGCCATTTCAGTTATCAGTTATCAGTTATCAGTATCTCTGCCTGAAGTATTGGGATTGAAATATTGAACTTTATTTTTTTTTATCCCCTTGAAATAAGAGGCTTGAGACCTTATTTTTTGGTCAAAAAAATCCTTAATTGAACTGTATTAATCTATAGACTTATTTGCCGAATAATTAAGGTTTAAAGCCTCTCCTTTAAAGGAGAAAGGAGAAACAAGAAAAAATTTTCTTTTGAGTCAATCCTATCCGTTTTCAAGGAGAGGTAATTATTAATTAGGGCTTACTGATTAAATCTAAAAGCATTAACAGTAAGCATTCAGCCGTCAGCTATCAGCTATCAGCTATGAATTATTAACTCATTATCTTGGAAGAAGGAATTAGTCGTCAAGGAGAATTAAAAGTTATGAATGAAATATTTCTGTCAGCTAACCTTAGTCTTTGCTTGACTCTTTAAAAAGCTGATAGCTGAATGCTAATAGCTGAATGCTTACCATTAACATATAAAGACAAGTGCCTTTTTTGGGTCGAAAAAAGTGCGCCTATTTCAGTCTAAAACACTCAAAAAGTTAGTATTTTAGGCGCATAGTTGGGAATAAAAATTAAGGCACAATTCTTACTCTTACCTCCTCGCTCATTCCCATCATTCCCATTTCTCCTGTCTCCTACCTCCTACCCCTACTAAAAGACTTTTTCACCAAACCCTAATAATTAATAATTAATAATTAATAATTAATAATTAATTGTTGAACTTCCTTCTTCTTTAAATATTCGCCATTCTATCCTCAACCATCATTCGCACAACATCTGGCATTTTATACTGTGCTTTCCATTCTAATTTTTCTTTAGCTTTAATTGGATTTGCCCTACCTAAAGAAATATCAGTAGGGCGATATAAACTCCGGTCTACCTCTACATAATTTTGCCAATTTAATCCTACAGTAGCAAAAGCTTCTATAACAAAATCTTGCAAAGGATAACTTTCTCCAGTAGCAATTACATAATCATCTGGTTCTTCTTGCTGCAACATCAAATACATTGCTTCTACATATTCAGGTGCCCAACCCCAATCTCTCTGCACTGAAATATTTCCTAAATGCAATTTTTCATCACTACCATTAGCAATTTTACAAACAACTGAAACAATTTTTTGAGTTACAAAACGTTGAGGTCTGAGGGGAGATTCGTGATTAAATAATATGCCAGAACAAGCAAATAAATTGTAAGCTTCTCGATAATTTGCTACTTCCCAAAAGGCTGCAGATTTAGCAACAGCATAGGGACTTCTTGGGCGAAAAGGAGTAATTTCTGTAGCAGGTTGACCGCCTGTATCGCCAAAACATTCGCTGGAGCTAGCATTATATAATTTAATTTTTGCTCCGGTAAATCTAATTGCTTCTAATAAATTTAATGTGCCAGTAGCAATACTTTCTAATGTTTCTACAGGTTGTTGAAAAGATAGACCTACTGAACTTTGACCTGCTAGATTATAAACTTCATCTGGTTGATATTTGGTTAATATTTGTAAGACACTTCTAAAGTCATTTAAAGACATAGAGTCTAATTTTACTTTGTCACGAATATCTAAACGATTTAAGTTATTAAAAGTAGACATTTGGGCATCTCTGGAAGTGCCGCAAACATTGTAACCTTTTTCTAGTAATAGTTTGGCTAAGTAGGAGCCGTCTTGACCGGAAATTCCTGAAATTAATGCTGTTTTCATAATTTTTAAGGAAGGAGAAAAAAGAAATAAATAGGGTTTGCTGAATATGTCTGATATTTTAATTAATCAAAGCTTTAAGGGTTATTCAGATATTTATATAGTGGATTGAAGAAGGCAGAAGGGAAAATTGTATGGGAATTCAAACCCCAAACAATTTTGAGCACCTTTGTTGACGGTGGGCTATGTAAGTATTCAGCTCTTAGCAGTCAGCTATCAGCAAATAATGAATAATTTCTTATAAGCTTAAAGAAGCGTAATTTTACAGTAAGTTTTAATTCTATCCAAATTTATCAATTGCATTTCTCAATTGCTTTTACCTCCTCAGATCGTCAATAGCTGTTAACGTAGTTCCTCCGCAGGAGGCTAGCTAAAAGCTGACGGCTGAATGCTTACTGGGGTATTAAACCTGCCACAGAAAAGATAAAAACAAATAAGTCGAACCGTATGTCAAAATTCAGGCATTTTTTTGAACTGAAACAGTGAAAATTTTTCTATTGTTAAGCTTCAATAAACTCTTGCCTTTCCTGACCTACTTTTTTCACTATAGCCTATATTAGAATGCTGACTTGATTGTCTTTTCTAGGTAATAATTCAGGAGTAAGAATTAATAAGAATATTTTTTGACTTTTCCTAACAACTGATAACTGATAACTGATAACTGATAACTGATAACTGATAACTGATAACTGAAATGGCTCCCTCCTTTCCTAATTGGGTTAAATACCTCATTATTCTATAATACCATTTTGATAATTAGGGCTTGCTGATTAAATCTCAAAGTTTTTACAGATAAAGGTAAGTGCCTTTTTAAGTATCAAAAAGTGCGAGGTTTTAGACGACTCTGGTTCAAAATCTTAGGATTTTGGTCAAGATAGGGGCAGAAAAATCAAGGGATGATTCTTTCTACTATCTCCTCTATAATTCCCATTTCTCCTGTCTCCTGTCTCCTGTCTCCTGTCTCCTACCCTAGCAAAAAGACTTTCCATACGCAAACCCTAATTAGCACGCCAATTATTGTTAATTATTCTTATGTTTACTTCTCCCCTACTCTCCCGCAATGCGAAAATGTAGCAAACATTTATCACCCTTGATATAACTTCTGACTCCTATATTTTGATATCATGTCCGTTTAAATACTTAGGGCTTGCTGATTAAATATCAAAGCATTTACTGATATTGGTAAGTGTCTTTTTAGGGTAGAAAAAAGTGCGCCTGTTTTAGTCTAAAACGCTTAAAAAGTTAGTATTTTAGGCGCATAGTTGGGCAGGACAATCTTGGGAAAATTCTTACTTCTACCCCCTCGCTCATTCCGATTTCTCCTGTCTCCCCCTCCACCGCTATGCTTTATAAACATCTTTCTTAACATAAAAATTGACAAAATAGACAAATTATGTGTAAGACTTGAAAAGCCTTTTTCTAGAGAGAAAATGTATTTAAAAGTACATTTATTTTGATAAATTAAGTAGTTTTACTTGGATACTATTACTATTTCTCTCTTCTCTCCTGCTCCCCTTCTCCCCTGCTCTCCGCGTCTCCGCGTCTCCGCGTCTCCGCGTCTCCGCGTCTCCGTGTCCCGGTGTCTGAGGAGTTCCTTGTAAGGGATACACCGGAGGGGTTAGGGGTGGGTTGTCTCCTGTCTCCTACCCCTACTAAAAGACTTTTTCAGCAAACCCTACTTACACTTTGGAGGAAGGAAAGCAGAAGGGAAGAAAAGGTTAGGAGGGATAAAGTTTTTTTATAACTGATTATCCGGACATGATATGATTTATTATTCAAAGATATCTTTTGATTAAAAACAAAAGGTTATTGCCTAAATTTCATCTTTATTCAGGTTATGTAAAAAATATCTTGGAGTGATATAAAAATGGTAAATTTTTCATACTTTAATAATCTATTTTAGTTTTCTTAGAAATTATTTAGAATTGCTATAGCAATATGATTTGAGTTGTGAGATATTGAAGGTTTTTGTTTTAGGTATGGAGGGAATAGGGAATAGGGAATAGGGAATAAACGAAGAGATAAGAATAAGATAACTGCTATATTCTATGCTTTCAAGGAACACCTCAATTCTCACATCTGATTCCTGATTGCTATATATATCTTATACCATTTTGAAAAAAGAGTGTTACGAATAATAAGAATCATAAATAAACTTTCAAATAAAGTCTATTTGACGAAAAAGATAATTTACAACATCAAAAATGGTATTAAATCTATCCCCATACGAATTCTGGATTGCAGAATTGCTGAATTCTGGATTCTAAGAAATACCCTAGCTATTTGTAGCAAACATTTATCAACTTGGTATTATATTATCTTTCTGTGGCCAGTCGTTGACTATCTATCAGCAATTTTCCCTTCTGCCTTCTGCCTTCTTCAAATCAATCTGGAATTGTTTCTGCGATAATTTTTGCTAGATTTTTGAGGTGTGCTGCATAGTTTTTTGTATTTTGATTAGGTGGTATTTTTTCCTGATTTTCTAGTTTTAGTTTGGTTTTTTCTAGTTCTGTTTGAGTTTCTTGAAGTTGAGATTTACTGGTATTCAATTCTTCTTGATACTTGAAATAGTTAGATTGAGATTGTTCTAATTCTGCTTGTACTTCATCGAGTTGGAATTGGGTAATTTCTAATTCTTCTCGCGCATCATGTAGTTCTGAGCAATTTTTATCTAATTCTGTTTGAGTTTGCTGTAGTTTTGCTTCGGCATTTTTGGCTTTTTCTTGGTTTTGTTGAAGTTGAGACTGAGCAGATGTTAATTTGGCGGAAAATTCGTCTCGCTGAGATTTGGTATTTTCTAATTCTGTTTGAGTTTGCTGTAGTTTTGCTTCGGCATTTTGGTTTTTTTCTTGGTTTTGTTGAAGTTGAGACTGAGCAGATGTTAATTTGGCGGAAAATTCGTCTCGCTGAGATTTGGTATTTTCTAATTCTGTTTGAATTTGCTGTAGTTGTGCTTCGGTATTTTGGGCTTTTTCTTGGTTTTGCTGAAGTTGAGACTGAGCAGATGTTAATTTGGCGGAAAATTCATCTCGCTGAGATTTGGTATTTTCTAATTCTGTTTGAATTTGCTGTAGTTGTGCTTCGGAATTTTTGGCTTTTTCTTGGTTTTGCTGAAGTTGAGAATGAGATTGTTCTAACTCCTCTAATATTTGATCTCTTTGAGATTGGATATTTTCTAATTCTGTGTGAATTTGTTGTAGCTGTGCTTCGGAATTTTCAGCTTTTTCTTGATTTTGCTGAAGTTGAGATTGAGCAGATACTAATTTTGCGGAAAATTCATCTCGCTGAGATTTAGTATTTTCTAATTCTGTGTGAATTTGCTGTAATTGTGCTTCGGCATTTTCAGCTTTTTCTTGATTTTGCTGAAGTTGAGACTGAGATTTTCCTAACTCTTCTAATATTTGGTCTCTTTGAGATTGGATATTTTCTAATTCTTCACGATTTTGTTGAAGTTGAGACTGGGTAGATACTAATTTCTGAGAAAGTTCATCTTTCTGAGACTGAATATTTTCTAAATCGGCTTGATTTTCCTGAAATTTCACCTCCAATGAAACACTATTCCCTATTTCTGAAATATCCACATCTCGAAAAACTGGCGTACTATTCCAAGGTTCAAAAGGTATAAGTTTTGCGGTGGAAAAATGAGGTCGAAAGAAATATTTTCCAGCTTCATTTAATAGACAAGCAGCAAAGGCAAAGGGAGTATTAGAAATAGCAACAAAATCACACTTACTCAATAAAAAGAAATTCAGATATTCTCGATTAACTTCAATCTCCAAGTCTTGAGCAGTTAAAGGATGATACTCAGCAAAATAAACTAGAGGTAATTCCTCTATATTATCGCTGGCAATAAATAAAACTGGTTCCTCTAAAGTTTCCCATAAACCATCTAACCAAATTTTATACCACTCACTCGGAGCAACAGCAAAATTACTCTTTTCATCTGAATGTGATTGTAAATGTAAACCAATGATAGTTTTGCCACGAGAGTGTAATTTTTCCCAGGCAACTTTTACTTTTTCCTCTATCTCTAGTGCAGGTTGAAACAAAGAACAAAAATATTCTTTAAAGGGCGCATAATAGCGAGTGTGATATAAAAATTCTCCATGAATATCTACATTTTTCAAAATTTCTGTATTACCGAGGATAAATTCATTATCATTCTCCAAAACTTCAGGTAAATCTTCAGAAATTTCTTGGTCTTGATGACCAAATAATTCTTGTCCTATCCATTTTGGAGTCTCTACTGATAAGCCATTTTCTTGAGCATATATTTTCAAGAAACCATACTGGAAAATTTGATTACCTAATCCACCATTTTTCCCAAGAGTAGACATACTAATTACTTGTTTTCTCACATAAAAAGCATCTCCCCAAGAAGGGTGAAAAGGTGTTGCCTCCGCTATTTTGCCAAAACCATTCTCTGCTAAAAACTCATCAATTTTTTCTGCCAAAGCACAACCTTCATAGAGTTCTTCATAATTAACTTTAGTGTAAACTGCATCTATATATGTAAGTAAATTAGTTGCGCCTTGTAATGCCAAAAGCTCTGCCCCTTGAATATCTAGATTGAGAATATTAAAATCTCCTGGTGTTAGTTCTAATTCTGGTAGCAAAGTATCAAGAGTTTTTGACTCAACAGTTAGTTGATGTGTTTCTTTAATATTCGGATAAATATTTCGATAAAATTTCAAAGGCAAAATGGAACTACTCTTTCCCATGGAGTTAACATATAATTTAACTTTTCCATTTTGATTACTAATGGCATAGTTAACAGCTTGCACATCAATAGACACTTCGGCAATATTTGTTTTTAGCCTTTCAAATACTGTGGGGTTAGCTTCAATGAAAAGAATTTTTGAGATATTTAAAGCTTGATAAGTTTTAATATCTTTACCCTCATAAGCACCCACATGAATAATGCCTCTAGGAAAAATTTGGTTTTGAGAACAAAGGTTCTTTAAATCTAATTTCATTACTACTAATACTTAAATAATTTCAGTTCAAGAAAAAATAAATAGGTTCCTCTGCCACTATTGAAGAAGGCAGAAGGCAGAAGGCAGAAGGCAGAAGGAAAAATTGTATGCAGATAGTCTTCGACAAGCCACTTTGTGTCTACAAACCCCAAACAATTTTAAGCACTATGTAGACGGTGGGGTATTATACCAATTTGAAAAAAGAATGTTACGAATAATAAGGGCAATTAAAATACTTTATAGGAGATGTCTCTTGGACGAAAAAGATAAATTCAGACCTAAAAACTGCTATTAAAGCTATTCATTCTGACTCAGTCCTCCTGACTTCCCCTCCTGGGAGGGGGAGGGGCGAGGGGTGGGTTGACTCCTAAGAAATATCCTAGCTATTTGTAGCAAAAATTTATCAATTTGGTATTAAACTTGCAAAAGAAAAGATAAAATCAATCTTTAACCAAAAATAGAACTATTTCCTAGCTAAAGCATTAGAATATAGGTCATTTCAGTTATCAGTTAGCCTCCTCCGGAGGAACTGCGTTAACAGTTATCAGTACCTCTGTAATAAGGAGGCTTGACATCAGGAATATTCTCTTTTTTTATCCCCTTAAAATGGGAGGCGCATACCCACAATTTTTCGGTAAAGTTAAGCCAATTTTTTGAGTTTATATTCTCTAGATATAGCATTTTCATTTGAGATGTAAAACAAGAGTTAGTTATTTACTATAGCACTACAAAAATTGGGCGCGGACATTTTTCAATCCTAAAACCCTTTTACAGTTTCCTGTTCCCTATTCCCTATTCCCTATTCCCTAGCACTATATTGTCCGAGATTTATTTGATAAATAATCGTAAGCATTTCCTGCGGACTGCTGCGCAAACAGCTATTAGCAGTCAGCTCTTCCGTTTGTCATGCTGCGTAAACAGTTTTTTAATAAATGAAGCAAGCATTTGCTTAACTTCTACGACATTTTTAAACAAAGAATTGAAGCACAAGAACAGCAAGCTTAAATTGTCCACTAAAATTAATAAAGCTGATAGCTGATAGCTGATAGCTGACTGCTAAATGCTTACAAATAATCTTTGAATGTGCAACATACTTTAGCTTAATATAGTCAAGTTATAAAAAAACTTATACTTAACTTAACTGTGAATGTAGTAGAAAAGCACCAAAAAGCCAGAGAATATTTGGCCCAAGGTAAAATTGATAGAGCGATCGCCCTGTGTCATCAAATTATAGAAGTAAAACCAGATTTTATTCCAGCTTATCAGACTGTGGGAAATGCTTTAGAAACTCAAGGTAATTTAAAAGCTGCAATTAATTGGTGTATTAAGGCATTACAAATTCAGCCAAATTTAGCTGAATTATACAAAATGATTGGTAATTTATACTCTCGACAAAAGCAGTGGGATGAGGCGATCGTCAGTTATCAAAAAGCTATAAAGTTACAACCAAATTTAACAGAGGTGTATGAAAGTTTGGGGGATATTTTTCAGCAACGTTATCGAGCTAATTTAACAGCAGCATTGAATCATTATCGTCAAGCAATAGATTACTATCCTCAAAATGAAAGTAACTACCATAAATTCTTAGATATTCAACCCTATCATCCAGAAATATGCCGTCGTTTAGCTAATATCTTATTTGGAAGAGATAAATTAGAATCTGCAATTATTTTTTATCAAATTGCCCTAATAACTGAACCAGAAAATCCCGAAATTCATTTGAATTTAGGTAAAATTTTGACAAAGCAAGGCGATATTCAGCAAGCAATTTATGAATATCAACTTGCCTTAGAAATAGAGAAAAATAATCCAGAAATTTATCTAAACTTAGGAATAGTTTTGGCAAGAAAAGAAAGATGGTTAGAAGCGATCGCCTCTTACCGTTGTACTATTGAAATTAATCCCAACTCAGATTTAGCTTATAATTATTTAGGGGAAGCTTTAATAAAAGTGGGAGAATTAGAAGAAGCAATCTCTGTTTTTGAGCAAGCAATAAATCTCAATCCTAGCTCACCTTTATTTCATAAAAATTTAGGAGATGCTTTAGCAAGACAGGGAAAAATAGATGAAGCAAGTGTCGCTTATAGTCGTTTTATTGAATGTTGAAGAAGGAAGAAGGAAGAGGGAAGAAGGAAGAGGGAAAAAATATTGCTTTGCCTAAATTTTAAGCAGAAGAAGGAAGAAGAAAGAGGGGAGAAGAAAGAGGGAAGAAGGAAAAATATTGCTTTTTCTGAATTTTAAGCTGAAGAAGGAAGAAGGAAGAAGGAAGAGAGAAAAATATTGCTTTTTCTGAATTTTAAACTGAAGAAGTAAGAAGGAAGAGGGGAGAAGAAAGAGGGAAGAAGGAAGAGGGAAAAATATTGCTTTTTCTGAATTTTAAGCTGAAGAAGTAAGAAGGAAGAAGGAAGAAGGAAGAAGGAAGAGAGAAAAATACTGCTTTTTCTGAATTTTAAGCTTTTGATATGTCCTAATACCATGGGTGAAAAAAGAATATTACAAATAATAAGCATGATTAAAAGACAGATGCAGAAGATATCCCTTGAACTAAAAAGATAAATTATGACTTAATAAATAGTATTAAAACTATTCATTCTGACTCAGTCCTCCTGACTTCCCCTCCTAGGAGGAATTAGGGGTGGGTTGACTCCTAAGAAATAACCTAGTTATTTGTAGCAAATATTTATCGCGCTTGGTATAATCTTTCCTTCCATAATGCTTAACTTAGGTAGCACTTCAATTATTAACTAATTAACACAAACTAAATAACCTTTTTAATAATTAGTACCCTAAGAGCGCATTAATTAGGGTTTGCTGAAAAAGTCTTTTAGTAGGGGTAGGAGACAGGAGACAGGAGACAGGAGACAGGAGAAATTGGAATTATAGAGGAGGTAGAAGTAAGAATTGTAAGAATGATTTTTCTGCCATAATCGTCCCAAAATACTAGCTTTTTGAGCGTTTTAGACTGAAACAGGCACACTTTTTAAAGGCCCCAAAAAGGCACTTGTCTTTATATATCAATGCTTTTAGATTTATTCAGCAAGCCCTAATTAGGGTTTGCTGAAAAAGTCTGATGGTGATGATAGGCAACAGGGAACAGGCAACAGGCAACAGTTTAGACTATCTGCTACGGCCAAATTTTTTGATACTCAGCAGAAAAATATTAGCATTTTGAGACTAATTGAGCCAAAAATCTTACACTTTTTCATAGTAAAAAACCCTGGAAGCCCTTACAGGTATTGATTACAATTTTATTCAGCAATTCCTAATTATTATTATGTTTGCCGAATAATTAAGGTTTAAAACTTCTCCTTTTCAAGGAAAGGTTATTATTAATTATTAATTATTAATTATTAATTATTAATTATTAATTATTAATTATTAATTATTAATTATTAATTGTGGAACACTACCTTACTTCCTCTTTTCTTGATAATATTTTTGTGCAGTTTGCATCCAAGCTTTAATCTGAGATTCTAGCCATTTTTTTTCATCATTTAACTGATTAATTTTCATCTCTAAAACCGAATTTTTATTCTCAATATTTTTAACCCAGTCCCTATATTCATCTACCTCAAACTTTAGGCGAGAATTTGCTTGTAAAATTTTTTGTATTCTAGTGCCTAACTCCTGCACGGAAATACTTAATTTTCCCGACTTACCCCGCCAATTTTCCAGCAACTCGCATAACTTGAATACCTCATCAAAATTTCCCTCTTCCAGATGATGATAAATTCGATAAAAACTCACCCATTTAACAGTTCGAGATAACACTTCAGTTTCCCAATCATTTAATTCTCGGTCTGATAAATTTAAACTATCAATTAAATCGCTAGAAATTTGTAAATGTTCTTTCACCTGATAAAAATCGTTAAAACTATGAGTTTTATTTCCTTCATGCCATCGATAATATCCCAATATTTCTTTGACGAAATATAAGTCAGCAACCAAAGCAATTCTCAACCATAATTCTAAATCCGCAGCATAAGCATAATTCTCATTAAATTTCCCGCCAATTTTCTCTAAAACTTGTCTTCTCATTAATACAAACGGACAACAAATAGGATTAGCTTCTCCCAAAATATTCTTCACCCATTCCTTGCCATTTACTAACTTATCCTCAGGATAATTTGCCCAATTCCAATTGAGATGATTATTATTAGCGTCAACCACCATAACAGATGAAGTAACTAAACCTATATTTTGGTATTTATCCAAAATATTTACCTTTTGCTCTAAATTTTTTGGCAACATCACATCATCCTGAGCAAAGATAGTAATATATTCACCATCAGCACTTTCTAAACAGTGATTCCAATTAGTAAACAGTCCTAAATTTTTGGAATTTCTCAAGTATCTAATTCTGTTATCTTTCTGTAGATAACTTTTAATAATTTCTGGAGTATTATCGGTAGAACAATCATCAGAAATAATTAACTCAAAATCTGTAAATGTCTGTTGAAGGACACTATCTATTGCTTGAGTTAGAAATTCTCCAGAGTTATAAGTAGGTAAACAAACAGTAACTTGAGGACAATGATTGATGAGCATTTAATCTAATATTAATTTTGAAGTCATACCAATTTTATAAATGTTTACTACAAATAGCTAGGGTATTTATTAGGAGTCAGGAGTCAGGAGTCAGGAGTCAGAATGAATGGCTTCAATACCAGTTTTGAGCTAGTAAATTCTCTTTTTTGTCAAAGGGGCATTTTCTGTGTAAACGGTGGATATTAAACCTGCAAAAGAAAATATAATAAAAGTGATTGAAAAATATTATTTATTATCGGGACTTTGATATTTTTTGGGCTGAAAATAGCTTCAAACTCAACGGTAGCAATGAAAACACGTTACTCTGGCTAAAAATTGCTCAAATCTAGATATATCAAGAAATAGGCTATTTTAAGGAAGCAAAATGCTGATTTATATGAGATTCATGTTTAGAATTAAATATGGATACGAAAAAACTTTTAGAAAGAATAAGTTTCCGCAGAAACTTAAGTAGATGAGCATAAATAAACGCAATATTAGAAGATTACTTCAACTAATTTTGAGCAATCAACTTAACTGATTTTATGTACTGAATTCTGATTGATAAATAAATTTCCGGGTTAGTACAATAAACTCTTGTAATCAGCAAGTAGACTCTATGGTTAACTCAGGTAGTCAATTTTTCTCCTCCACAGAAATAAAAAACTGCACCTGTACTTAAATGGAATAGTAGAAACAACGGAATATCAATCATTAACTTTTTTGATTCTCTCCTAGATAACTAAACACTTTTTTCCTTTTTACTTCTGGGATAAAAGCAATACAGTTTATTAAATTTAACTGCCTAGGAGCTTAACAGTTAAAATTTGATTACTTCAACTAATTTTGAGCAATCAACTTAACTGATTTTATGTACTGAATTCTGATTGATAAATAAATTTCCGGGTTAGTACAATAAACTCTTGTAATCAGCAAGTAGACTCTATGGTTAACTCAGGTAGTCAATTTTTCTCCTCCACAGAAATAAAAAACTGCACCTGTACTTAAATGGAATAGTAGAAACAACGGAATATCAATCATTAACTTTTTTGATTCTCTCCTAGATAACTAAACACTTTTTTCCTTTTTACTTCTGGGATAAAAGCAATACAGTTTATTAAATTTAACTGCCTAGGAGCTTAACAGTTAAAATTTGATTACTTCAACTAATTTTGAGCAATCAACTTAACTGATTTTATGTACTGAATTCTGATTGATAAATAAATTTCCGGGTTAGTACAATAAACTCTTGTAATCAGCAAGTAGACTCTATGGTTAACTCAGGTAGTCAATTTTTCTCCTCCACAGAAATAAAAAACTGCACCTGTACTTAAATGGAATAGTAGAAACAACGGAATATCAATCATTAACCTTCTTCTTTCTCTGCTAGATAAATATCATGTCCGGATAATTAGTTATAAAAAAACTTTCTCTTTTTCCTCCTCTTTATTCTTTATTCTTTCTTCTTCTTTCTTGCTTTTTTATTCTTGCTTTTTTCTTCCCTCCAGACACCGGACTCCGGACTCCTAACTCCTCCATCATTATTCTGATTGATAAATAAATTTCCGGGTTAGTACAATAAACTCTTGTAATCAGCAAGTAGACTCTATGGTTAACTCAGGTAGTCAATTTTTCTCCTCCACAGAAATAAAAAACTGCACCTGTACTTAAATGGAATAGTAGAAACAACGGAATATCAATCATTAACTTTTTTGATTCTCTCCTAGATAACTAAACACTTTTTTCCTTTTTACTTCTGGGATAAAAGCAATACAGTTTATTAAATTTAACTGCCTAGGAGCTTAACAGTTAAAATTTGATTACTTCAACTAATTTTGAGCAATCAACTTAACTGATTTTATGTACTGAATTCTGATTGATAAATAAATTTCCGGGTTAGTACAATAAACTCTTGTAATCAGCAAGTAGACTCTATGGTTAACTCAGGTAGTCAATTTTTCTCCTCCACAGAAATAAAAAACTGCACCTGTACTTAAATGGAATAGTAGAAACAACGGAATATCAATCATTAACCTTCTTCTTTCTCTGCTAGATAAATATCATGTCCGGATAATTAGTTATAAAAAAACTTTCTCTTTTTCCTCCTCTTTATTCTTTATTCTTTCTTCTTCTTTCTTGCTTTTTTATTCTTGCTTTTTTCTTCCCTCCAGACACCGGACTCCGGACTCCTAACTCCTCCATCATTATTCTGATTGATAAATAAATTTCCGGGTTAGTACAATAAACTCTTGTAATAGGCAAGTAGACTCTATAGTTAACTCAGGTAGTCAATTTTTCTCCTCCACAGAAATAAAAAACTGCACCTGTACTTAAATGGAATCTGTTCCAATAAAAACTAATAATATATAGATAAATAGGCAAAATATGCGTATTTCTAAAACAGCTATCTTAACCCTTGCTGCTCTCAGTTCTCAAAATTTAACTGCTGAAGCAAAAGCTAATCCTAATATTAATTCTTATCCCCAGATAAACACACAAGAAACTAGCAATTTTACTGACTCTACTAATATTAGTAGTTCGTCACCTACTCAATTAATTAGTCGTCCAGAAATTTTACTTAGTCAAGCTCCTAACACTCCTAAATTTATAGCTGCTTTATCAACTCCAAATATAGCTCAAATTCGAGAGGTTTTAAATGAGAGTTGGCTGGGAAAAATAGCGGAATTTACTGCTAAAAATAGTTCTCAATTACCACAGGTTACCTCTCAAATTGCTTTACAAACAGATGCAGAAGATGAAGCTAGTCTCAACCTCAATCCTACTATCACTATATTGAATACTTTATTATTAGTTGCAACTTTATTCCCTCCTGTAACTATTGGCTTTTTTTGGTTAGTCAGAAGGTTGATAATTAAAGAATTGATTGGCGAAGTTAATCAGCGGTTAAAAAAAATCGGTGAATTAGAATTAAATTTGAATCAATCTCAAACATTAGTTACAGAATTAGAAAATCATATAGTCGCTGCAAAACAGTCTATTGAGTTCATTAGTCAAGAAGCGAAAAATTCAAAATCTTCCGTTGAACAAATAGAAACTTTGAAGTCTCAGTTTTTGATGCAGCTACAAATGATTATTTCTGAGACTCAAGAAGCAAAACATCAGGCAATTAAAGAAATTAATTATTCTGTCAATTCAGAAACTAAATCTATTGAAAATACTCAACAATCAAAATATTTTGACAAAGAAACTACTACGGCCGCTGATGATTATTTGAAACAAGGGGAAAAACTTTTTTCTGAAGGGAAGTATAATCAAGCTTTAGCAATTTTTGAAAAAGCTATTTCTCTGAATTCTGATTTAAGTGAAGCTTGGTTTAATCGTGGTAATGTCTTTGTAAAATTGCAGCGCTATACTGAAGCGTTGACTTCTTACGACAAGGCTATTTCTCTTGATTCTGATAAATTTGAATATTGGTTTAATCGTGGCAATGTTTTGGTAAGAATGCAAAGTTATACTGAGGCACTAGCTTCTTATGATAAAGCTCTTTCTTTTAAGGCAAATCATGTAGCTATTTGGCTAAATAAAGGTATTTTACTCAGAAAGTTACAACGATATAATGAAGCGCTTATTGCTTATGAACAAGCTCTTTTAGTTCAGCCTAAAAATGTTGATGTTTTACATAACTTAGGTGCTGTACTTGGAAAATTGAAGCGTTATGAAGAAGCACTCTCTGCTTTTGATAAGGTATTACAAGTTCAGCCAAATAAATATGAAGTTTGGTATAATCGAGGCAATTTGTTAGGAAAATTACAATCTTTTGCTGAAGCAATTGATTCTTATAATCGAGCATTAGAAATTAAGCCAGAAAAATATGAAATTTGGTACAATAAGGGGGCTTTATTATGGCAATTAGAAAGATATGAGGAAGCAGTTAATTCCTATGATCGAGCTATTAAGTTGATGCCAGATGATTATGAAGTTTGGCATAATCGAGGGATGGCTTTAAATTCTTTAGAAAGATATGAAGAAGCAGTTACTTCTTTTGAACAAGCAATTAAAATTAACTCCCAATGTTATCAAGCATTTCTGGGTAAAGCAGAAGCATTATTGAAGTTGGAAAGGTATGAGGAAGTTCTTAGTTGTTGTAATTCTGCTATTTCTATTAAAAATAATAGTTCTGAAGCTTGGGAAAAAAAAGGTATTGTTTTAGAAAAACTCAAACGTTATAAAGAAGCTTTGGTTTGTTATGAGGAGGCTCTTGCTATTCATCCAGATGACTCGGAATTTCAGCGTAAACGCAATATATTAATGTCAGAGTTACAAGGGGAAAAGGTTTTAATTGGAAAAAATCAACCATTATCACAAGGCAATTTAGATTTAAGTAGTCATCAAGATAAAAAGCTTAGTAATAGCAAGAAAGTTCATCCTCTTGCTCTACTAAATGGCAAAAAAGTTAAGACTGATAACTAGATTATGATTTTATGGCAGAAGGAAGAAGGAAGAAGGAAGAAGGAAGAAGGAAGAAGGAATAAGGAAGAAGGAAGAAGGAAGAAGGAATAAGGAAGAAGGAATAAGGAAGAAGGAATAAGGAAGAAGGAATAAGGAAAAATGGCGTTGCTGAGTGGTAATGATTTTTAGATTAAGTATCAACGCAAAACATAAGTTTTTCAATTTTACCTTTGCTAGACGAGGATTTGGCCACGGATATACGGATGATCTATCTGCATTCTGTGAAGTTGTTGCTAGACGAGGATTTGGCCACGGATATACGGATGATCTATCTGCATTCTATGAAGTTGTTGCTAGACGAGGATTTAGCCACGGATATACGGATGATCTATAGGAAAAATTTTCACCTCATCACATAGTATCGATATTACTCATGTAGAAGCGATGTAGCTAAAATTATCATCCTGTGAAGCACTCTGCTCAAGAAGTGGCAACAGGAAAAATTTTCACCTCATCACATAGTATCGATATTACTCATCGTAGAAGCGAAAGCGATCGCTATATTCACCAATCCAGAAAATTATCATCCTGTGAAGCTCAAAAAAAACGGCAAGGTATTTCTCCTTGCATCCTCAAAAAAATCGTGATACTATTTAAGCATTGGGAGTCGTTCGCCCCTACGCATGACTTTTTATTCAACCCAAAAACAGCATTTCGCCACTGAATACATATAGAAGGGATACTCAGACACCAAAGCAGAGAAAAATCCTCATCCTGTGAAGCACTCTGTTCAAGAAGTGGCAACAGGAAAAATTTTCACCTCATCACATAGTATCGATATTACTCATGTAGAAGGGAAAGCGATCGCTATATTCACCAATCCAGAAAATTATCATCCTGTGAAGCTCAAAAAAACGGCAAGGTATTTCTCCTTGCATCCTCAAAAAAATCGTGATACTATTTAAGCATTGGGAGTCGTTCGCCCCTACGCATGACTTTTTATTCAACTAAAAAACAGCATTTCTTTACTGAATACATATAGAAGGGATACTCAGACACCAAAGCAGAGAAAAATCATTATCCTGTGAAGCACTCTGTTCAAGAAGTGGCAACAGGAAAAATTTTCACCTCATCACATAGTATCGATATTACTCATGTAGAAGGGAAAGCGATCGCTATATTCACAAACCAAAGAAAAATCATCATCCTGTGAAGCTCAAAAAAAAACGGCAAGGTATTTCCCATTGCATCCTCAAAAAAATCGTGATACTATTTAAGCATTGGGAGTCGTTCGCCCCTACGCATGACTTTTTATTCAACTAAAAAACAGCATTTCTTTACTGAATACATATAGAAGGGATACTCAGACACCAAAGCAGAGAAAAATC
>NZ_JAAHHG010000104.1:18517-26136 GCF_010692555.1 Okeania sp. SIO3B5
TCGTGATACTATTTAAGCATTGGGAGTCGTTCGCCCCTACGCATGACTTTTTATTCAACTAAAAAACAGCATTTCTTTACTGAATACATATAGAAGGGATACTCAGACACCAAAGCAGAGAAAAATCCTCATCCTGCGAAGCACTCAGATAAAGAAGTGCCTATCGCCAAATTTGTCACCCCATCAACAGCATCAATATTATTCATGTGGAAGCGATGTAGCTACCGCACTTGCTCCGCCAACGCTATATTCACTAAACCAAAGAAACATCATCATCCTGTGAAGCTCAAAAAAAAAGGCAAGGTATTTCTCCTTGCATCCTCAAAAAAATCGTGATACTATTTAACCATTGGGAGTCGTTCGCCCCTACGCATGACTTTTTATTCAACCATTACTGAATACATATAAAACGGATACTCAGACACCAAAGCAGAGAAAAATCCTCGTCCTGCGAAGCACTCAGATAAAGAAGTGGCAACAGGAAAAATTTTCACCTCATAACATAGTGTCGATATTACTCATCGTAGAAGGGAAAGCGATCGCTATATTCACAAACCAAAGAAAAATCATCATCCTGTGAAGCTCAAAAAAAACGGCAAGGTATTTCTCCTTGCATCCTCAAAAAAATCGTGATACTATTTAACCATTGGGAGTCGTTCGCCCCTACGCATGACTTTTTATTCAACCCAAAAACAGCATTTCTTTACTGAATACATATAGAAGGGATACTCAGACACCAAAGCAGAGAAAAATCCTCATCCTGCGAAGCACTCAGATAAAGAAGTACCTATCGCCAAATTTGTCACCCCATCAACAGTATCAATATTATTCATGTAGAAGCGATGTAGCTACCGCACTTGCTCCGCCAACGCTATATTCACAAACCAAAGAAAAATCATCATCCTGTGAAGCTCAAAAAAAAAGGCAAGGTATTTCTCCTTGCATCCTCAAAAAAATCGTGATACTATTTAACCATTGGGTGTTACTCGCCCCTACGCATGACTTTTTATTCAACCTAAAAAAAGTATTTCGCCACTGAATACATATAGAAGGGAAACTCACACCATCAAAGCAGAGAAAATTATCATCCTGTGAAGCACTCAGGAAAGAAGTGGCGAGAATGGCGACAGGAAAAACTTTCACCCATATATTTACTCATGTAGAAGCGATGTAGCTACCGCACTTGCTCCGCCAACGCTATTATTCACAAACCAAAGAAAAAGTATCATTTTGTGAAGCTCAAAAAAACGGCAAGATATTTCCCCTTGCATCCCCAAAAAAATCGTGATAGTATGTAAACATTAGGTGTTACTCGCCCCTACGCATGACTTTTTATTCAACCATTGAAAAACTTATATTTTACGTTGATACTTAATCTAAAAATCATTACCACTCAGCAACACCGGAAAAATCTTGCTTCTTTTCTGTGCTATATAAACAGCTATTAGCATTCAGCGTTTTAAGATAATTTATTCTAGATGATAGAGTTTGTTGTGGGTAATATTGATTTTCGTAACATTCCATGAACTCCTTTATGAGGATTATTCACAACTTGAGTAATGTGAAAATTCACAGCAATAGAACACAAAATATAAGCATCTTCAGCACTCAACCCAACAAAATTTTCTAACCAACTAATCATTTGCTTTAAAGCTAATTCAAAAGCAGCATCTAAAGTATTGCCAAAACCAAACGAAATAATATCAGTAGATGTTTCTGCCATAGGAAAAATTAGTTGTAAATCTTGCCTAACCTTAATTTGAATAACGCCATTCATTGAAGTTTCAATAGCCGTTACATTTATTTCTCCATCCCCCTGTGCAGAATGGCCATCACCAATAGAAAATAAACCACCAGGCACAAAAACAGGTAGAAAAATTCGCGAACCAACTTGTAATTCTCGGCAGTCAATATTTCCCCCATAAATACCAGGAGGAATAGATGAACGTTGAGTATTTTCTGTAGCAACTCCGAGAATTCCAAAAAATGGTTGAAGTGGAATTTTTATCCCACTATTAGGAGGAAATTCAGCTATCTTTTTTTCTAAATCTAGTGGAATAAAGTTTAGTTTTGCTTCCGTAAATTGTTCGGGTAATGCACCCCATCCCGGACGAATAGAATTAAACCCCATCGGTAAACTAGGGTAAATATTTTCCAGAATAATTTCTAATACATCTCCTGGTTTAGCATCATTAATATATATTGGTCCGGTTAATAAATGAGGACCAACACCAACTTTTCTTTCTGCTGGTAAATTGTGACAAATTTCTAGAAATTCTGGAGTGAGAAATTCTCTAGGTGCTTTGTCGTAAAGATAATAACCCGTGTAAGTTTCTATATCTATGCGATCGCCAGAATTAATGACTAATGCTGGTTCTAGTTTATGGGAAAAACCTCCTAAATGAACAGTGTTACATCGAGCTTTTAAAATGTGCTTGCTCATCTTATTTATTTTTTTTTAATATTTATCTAACGCTGGCAGAAGACCTGCGCTCTCCTCGTCGGGAGCGTCGTATGGGAATGCCAACCCATGCTACAATCAAATCACTTAATGTTAATAAAAGTCCAAAAACATTGAAGTCCAGATACAAGTACCGCATCTATCCAAATCATATTCAAATAACCAAATTAAATCAACTATTTGGTTGCTGTAGATATGTTTGGAATAGTACATTAGCGCATTGCAATCAACTATATTCTAACGGCAAAAAAAACCTAGCTATGTTGATTTAACTAAACAATTCATAACTCAGGCCAAGCAAGAGTTAACTTGGTTAAAGGAAGTTGCATCTACTCCATTACAACAATCTCTTAAGGATTTAGAAAGAGCCTATAAAAACTTCTTTGACAGTTGTAAAGGTAAAGGTCAAGGGATTAAAATTAAGCCACCAAAGTTTAAGCCTAAAAAATCCAGACAATCTGCAAGATTTGTCGGAGTTAATTACAAAATTGGTCAAGATAAAATCTATCTACCAAAAGTAGGTAAGATTAAAATTGTTTTGTCTAGAGAACTATCTAATAAGCCTACATCTTTAACAATAATCAAAGACTCAGCAAATCGTTATTTTGCTAGTTTTGTAGTAGAAACAAATCCTGAAACATTACCTAAAACCAGCAACTCAACAGGCATTGATTTAGGTATTTCAACTTTTGCAACTTTGAGCAATGGAGACAAAATTGAAGCCCCTAAGCCACTCAAACAAAACCTGAAAAAATTAGCTAAATTCCAACGTAAATTTCCTCGTACTGAAAAAGGCAGCAAACGTCGTGAAAGACGTAGATTAAGAGTAGCCAAACTTCATGCTAAAATCAAAGACATTCGTACAGACTTCTTACATAAGCTATCAACTGATTTAGTCAAAAAATATAACACTATTGTGTTAGAAGATTTGAATGTTTCTGGGATGGTTAAAAATCGCAAATTAGCTAAAGCAATTAGCGATTTAGGATGGAGACAATTTAGGACTTTAACTGAGGCTAAATGCGAGAAATATGCAAGGGAATTTAGAACTATTTCTAGATGGGAACCTACTTCTCAAAAATGTTCTAATTGTGGTTTTAAAGGTGGCAAGAAAGAGCTAAATGTTAGGGAGTGGACTTGCTTAAATTGTGGCACTTTGCACGATAGCTTACGCTTAACCGGAGGTTATCGTGACATAAACGCTGCTATCAATATTTTAGAAGTTATTCAGCCAAAAACCAAGGTTGAAACTACTGAAGCTAAAGTAATAGAAACTCCTGTACAATTATCACTTTTCAATGAAGTCGCCGAGGGGCGCTCGGAGACAATTAAACGGACACAGAGCCATCGTAAGTCATCCCCTAAAAAGGACGCAAATGGCAATGATGTGTCAACCCGCCCTGAGTCAACAATTCAACTTCGGTTGTTTGATTGATAGATGGGAATCCTGCGCTGTACCTTAGGTCAGCGTCGGGAGGATGTCAACGTATATAATACCTATATAAATAAAATAATTTCAAATTTTCATAAACTTAACTTAAAATGATTCAAGCTATAACCAAAACTAATCAAACTTTTAAACAGTTACAGCCAGGAATTGGTATTGGTATACCCTTACCTCAAGATTGGGTATCTATCAAAAATGAAGCTTTAGTAATTATTGTAGGTTTAACTGGTGTAGGGAAAAGCACAGTCATTAATACATTAACTGAATCTGGATTAAATTTCACTTTACTTCCAAATCGACGTACCCTAACAACAGAATTAATTATTCCTCATATTCAAGCAGCAAATGAGCAAAATGTTCAAACAATTTGTCGTATAGAACGCTTCAAATATACTCGTCAATATCAAAAAAGTTTTCCCGGTGGTATGGGTCATATTTTAGCCCAGTTACAAGTTAATCCCTCTTTAATTAATCGTCCATTAATTTTTGATGGTTTACGGGGAGAAAATGAAGTTACTTATGCTGCTAATACTTTGAAAAAAGCTAAATTTATAATTTTGGATGCTCCATTATCAGTTCGCTTAAAACGTCTTTTAACTAGAAGTGATACTTTCGATAGAATCACAAAATATCCAGATAATGAAGTAGTTAATCCTAAAAAGATTATGAGTTTTTCTGACTTTGGCATACCCGAAGCGTCCAATTTATTTACTTTTGATGAAGAGCAGGAAATTTTAACTCTACTTGAAAAAGGACTATATAACTCTGTAGATGTTTGCGAACGATTAAATATTCTGGTTGAGGAGAGCAGAAATTACAATTCGGAAGCAACAAAAACAGCTTTACAGGCAATTGCTCCTGAGCGAACTTTGCTTTTAGATACTACTAAGTTTTCACCTCAACAAATCACTCAAAAAATTCTTGCTTACTTATTACTTAAAAATTCGAGGGTTTAAGTCTCCTACTATTTTAGGGAGTAGGGAGTAGGGAGTAGGGAGTAGGGAATAGAAAAGAAGAAAAATGACTGTACCTGAGTAATTTGAGAAACCCTATAACTTACTCAAATAAAGAGATATAGCAATATTATTTTAGTTGTGAGATATTGGAGACTTTTGTTTTAGGTATGGAGGAAATAGGGAATAGGAAAGAAGAAAAAAACGAATACATAAGAATTAAGATAACTGCTATATTCGATACTTCAAAGAAACACCTCGTTGGGCATAACAATCTTGGGAAAATTCTTACTCCTACCTTCTCTAATACCAAATTTGAGAAAGATTGTTACAGTAAAATTATAGATGCTTAACGGAATTGAAAAATCTTCACTATTTATTTCTTATACCTACCACCTACCACCTAAAACCTAATACCTTGAATAGCCAATGTAGCAATATTTTTTGAAAATGGTATAACTTCCCATTTCTCCTGTCTCCTACCCCAGCAAAAAGACTTTCTATACGCAAACCCTAATTAGGGTTTGCTGATTAAATCTAAAAGCATTGCCATATAAAGCTTGAGCGGATTTTTTAGTTGAAAAAAAGTCCAAGCTTTTAGGTCATAATGGTTCAAAAAATTAGCATTTTAGGTGAGAGTTGCGCAGCAATTACCCTTGATTATTCTTCCTCCTACCTCCTCTATAATTCCCAGTTCCTCCTGTCTCCTGTCTCCTGTCTCCTGTCTCCTACTCTTACCCATAAGACTTTTTCAGCAAACCCTAATTAAGATTGAGGATTGCGAAGTTTTAACAATAACTTAAATGTTCTTAAATATTCTTAAATATCTTTAATATATAGCATTTTTTTGTGACAGAAATTGTAATTAATCATACTAACCATAATTCCTGTAATATGTTTAGCTGAAAATTATAGAATTATGCCTAAACTAAAAAAATGCTATTAAGTAAATTAGCGATCGTTGATTCTACTCTGCGAGAAGGAGAACAATTTTTTAAATCTAACTTTTCTACGAGTGATAAAATTGAAATAGCTCGAGGATTAGATCAATTTGGAGTAGAATACATAGAAGTTACTTCTCCGAGAGCTTCTCCTCAATCCTATCAAGATTGTCAAAAATTAGTTCAATTAGGTTTACAAGCTAAGGTTGTTACCCATATTCGTTGCCATCTAGAAGATGCAAAAATAGCCCTAGATACAGGTGTAGATGGCATTAATCTGTTTATGAGTACTTCACAAATTTTACGTCAATTTGGTCACCGTAAAAGTATTGAAGAAATTATTGATATAGCTACAGAAGTTATCACTTTTATTCATCAAAAAAATCCTCAAGCAGAATTGCGTTTTTCTACTGAAGATTCATTCCGTAGCTCCCTTTCAGATTTACTGCGAGTCTATTTAGCAATTAATAAATTAGGAATAGTCAATCGTTTTGGAATAGCTGATACAGTAGGTATCGCAACTCCCCACCAGGTTTATCAACTAATTCAAAATATGAGACAATGCTTTTGTGAAGATATAGAATTTCACGCTCATAATGATACAGGTTGTGCCATTGCTAATAGTTTTACTGCTTTTGAAGCGGGGGCAACTCATATTGATACAACTGTTTTAGGAATTGGTGAACGTAATGGTATTACTCCTTTAGCTGGATTAATTGCTCGTCTTTATACCCTCGATCCAGAAACTTTAAATCATAAATATTATCTGCCTTATCTTCATAAATTAAATCAATTAGTAGCGGAAAAAATTGAACTTTCTATTCCTTTTAATCATTGTATTGTAGGAGAAGCTGCATTTTATCATAAAGCAGGAGTTCATACTAAAGCAATGCTCAATAATTCTAGAACTTATGAAGCAATAAATCCCACTGATTTTGATTTGAATCGGTCAATTTTAATTAATCATAAACTTACAGGTAAAAATAGTATTGCTCATCGTGCTATTCAACTCGGCCTGAATTTAGACAACTTCCAAATTCAAGCTATTACTCAAACAATTAAAAATTTAGCTGAACGACAAAAAATGACTTTAGAAAACGTGGATGAAATTTTGTTATCATCCCAAAAAAATATTTCATTAATTGATAATTGATAATTGATAATTGATAATTACCTCTGGTTAAAACCGTTACGGAATTGAATATCAGGAAATATCCTAGTACTTTTTTTCCCCTTAAAAGGGGAGGCTTTAAACCGAAATTATTTAATTATTAATTAGGGTTTGCTGATTAAATATCAAAGCATTGACTGATATTGGTTTCAGCCTTTTTGGGTCAAAAAAAGTACAAGCTTTTAGACCGAAAAGCTCATGCATGCTAGTATTTTGGGATGATTATGGCAGAAAAATCACTCTTACAATTTTTACGACTACCTCCTCTATAATTTCCATTTCTCCTGTCTCCTGTCTCCTGTCTCCTGTCTCCTACTCTTAACCCATAAGACTTTTTCAGCAAACCCTAATTATTAATTATTCGGTAATATCAAATCCGGTGGCATCGGTATAATATCTTTTGAAGTAGGAGTCAGGAGTCTGGAGTCTGGAGGGAAAAAATTTATAAAATTTGGTAATGGTGAAGATAAAGAATGTTTTTATTACCGAATTAAACGGATTTGATATAAGCAGTCAACATTGACATCCTCCCCGGCCTAAAGGCACGGGGATTCCTACCGAGCCTTAGCTCCTCGGTGGGTTGACGTCTCACAGGCTGCTGCTACTTTGGCAGTAGTCTGACGCTTGCCTCCACGTCCGTTTCTTG
>NZ_JAAHHG010000105.1 GCF_010692555.1 Okeania sp. SIO3B5
TATTGGTCGATTGGATATGGTGAGGAGACCCGAAGAGTGACAGAGCCGCTCCGCTTTATATGTTGCGGAGCAAAACGCCATCCTTCGACCGCTTTTTTTCCTTAACCTACTATATATAGCGTTTCAATGTAAACTTTGATTTCATTAATGCACCCTAATGAGCTAACACACTATGTTAAATTGGGGTGGGAAAGGGTTCATCTAAATTTGATGTTGAGCAATTAAGAATAGCGCGGAACCCGCCCCTACTATTACACCATTTTGTGTCACCCCGTGAGGGTTGAATATTTATTTGATGAACACTTTTTCATGCTAAATAAACAGCGAAGCGATCGTTCTCACCTAAATCTTTATGTTCGGGATAATACCAAGCCTCAAAAACTTTTCTATGTTTTCTCGAGCGGGGGAGTAGGGAAATCGTTGCAATTATTTCAAACGTATGTTTTAATTAAAATAAATCAAACGATTGTTTTAAATGTCCATTTTTAGTCAAACTTAAAGGAGCTTTCAGCGGTCAGCTGTCAGTTTTGCGCATTTGCGGAGCATTCCGGTACGAAAATGCTAAAAGCTGATGCTATTTAACAAAAATCCTATAATCTCTACTTGAGTTAAAACGTAAAGCAATGACAGAGAAAAAATTGCTAGACTCTAAACCCCATGAAATTAATGGCAAAGTGGAAATCTTCACTGAAAAGATGGAAACTTTACCAATTCAGTCAGAAGTTACTAATTTCAAGCCAAAAGACAAAGATAAGAATGCAAAACTTATTCGTGTTGGCCTGGCGTTAGTGACTTTAGGAATAGCTCTTGGCGGTCTAAAATTTATTCAGGAGCGGAATATTTCTGCCAAACCAAACTTAGAAACCACTCTTCCCAATATTCTATCCGTTCCAGCTATCCCCATTAAATTAGTAAACTCCTATTCCGTTTCCCAAAGTTACACAGGAATTGTAGAAGCCAAAAGAACCAGTGAATTAGGTTTTGAACAATCTGGTTTACTGACATCTATATATATAGAAGAAGGAGAAGAAGTAACTAAGGGAACAGCGATCGCTCAACTGGACACTAGCCAAACAAAAGCTCAAAAAGCAGTATTAATAGCACAGAAAGATAGAGCGATCGCCACTCTCAAAGAACTAGAAAACGGAGCAAGGCCAGAAGTAATTGCAGCCACCCGTGCATCTCTGGCCCAAGAACAAGCAAAATTACGGGAGTTGCAAACCGGGCCCAGACCAGAAGTAATTGCAGCGACTCGTGCATCCCTACTCCAAGAACAAGCAAAGTTACAGGAGTTGCAAACCGGGCCGAGACCAGAAGTAATTGCAGCGACTCGCGCATCCCTACTCCAAGAACAAGCAAAGTTACAGGAGTTGCAAACCGGACCGCGTACTGAAGATATTGAAGTTGCTCGTTCGGGAGTTTTGGACTTAGAAGAACAATTAAATCTGGCTCGCCTTCAGGAGAAACGACGTCAAGAACTTTATACCGAAGGAGCAATTTCTCTAGAGCAGTTTGATGAAGCTTCAACTCAGGCAGATACTTTACAAGCAAGATTGGAGCAAGCAAAGAGCGAACTAGAGAAACTGGAAACAGGAACTCGTAGGGAACAAGTAGAAGCTCAACAAGCGCGGGTACGTCAGGCGCAAAGTCAGTTAGACGAACTTATTGCTGGAACTCGCAGGGAACAAATTGAGGCTCAACGAGCTAGGGTAAGTCAGGTGCAAAGTCAGTTAGACGAACTTATTGCTGGAACTCGCAGGGAACAAATAGAAGCTCAACGAGCTAGGGTAGGTCAGGTGCAAAGTCAGTTAGACGAACTTATTGCCGGAACTCGTAGCGAACAAATAGAAGCTCAACAAGCAGAAATTAGACGTTTCGAGGCACAAATTTCAGAAATTGATGTTGTTCTGAGAAAGAGTACTCTATTTGCACCTTTTTCGGGTACTGTTTCAGTCCGACATTTAGATGAGGGAGTTGTGGTTAATGCTGGTCAGGGTGTTGTGCGTTTGGTTGAGGGTGGTGAAAGGAAAGTTCGGGTTGGGGTGCCACCAGCGAATACTTCCAGTCTGAGAATTGGTAGTCAGCAGGAGGTTAGGGTGGGAGAGACAATTTATAATGCAAGAGTGTTGTCGATATTACCGGAAGTAGATTCTATGACTCGGACGCAAACTGTGATTTTGGCACTACCTCAAAGTATTGCACCTGGTACTGTTGTTCGTCTGGGATTAAATCAGACTTATGGGATGGAAGGATATTGGTTGCCTACTTCTGCTTTAGTTTGGGGAGAGCGGGGGTTGTTGGCAAGTTATGCTCTTGTACCGCCTTCGCAGTCAGATTTGGATTTACCTGCGGGAACTTATCAGACTGAAAAACGAATGGTTGAAGTGTTGCATACAGAGGGAGACCGGAGTCTGGTGCGGGGGGTATTGCAACCGGGGGATTTGATTGTGACTAATGGAACAAATCAATTAACACCAGGACAGTTTGTGAAGTCAGAAGTAGGGGTGATTCGCGAATCACCCCTACAGAAGTCAGAAGTTAGATGAAATTTAGGCAACTTTGTATTTGTAGGTTGGGTTGACGTAAGGAAACCCAACAAAAATTTGTAATTTTTGAGTGGCGAGATATGCTTAACCTGAATGATAACTTTGTAGGTTGGGTTGACATCCGGAAACCTAACAAAGATTTGTAATTGTTGGGTTGCGCTATCGCTTAACCCAACCTACTGAATACTAAAGGTTTTATACCTGCCAAGAAATAAATTTCTTGGCTGAGAGCTGAAGTCCATTTTAATGGACTAATACCAGATTGATAAATGTTTGCTACAAATATCTAGGGTATTTCTTAGGAGTCAGGAGTCAGGAGTCAGGAGTCAGAATGGATGGCTTTAATACCATTTTTTAGGGCGTAAGTTATCTTTTTTGTCAAAGGGACATCTCATGTAAAGTCTTTTTATCGCTCTTACTATTCGTAACATTCTTTTTTCAAATTGGTATAATAGACATCTCCAGAAAATAAACTTACCCTTTATTTGACAACTGACAATGAGGCTCGTAGTTTTGTTCTAGCCCAGAGATAAAAAATAGTCTTCTTCAGAAGACTTTTGCTATGAGCCAGGGATTTCAATCCCTGGTGGATAGAATCTCATCTGCATATCTTTTTTCAAACAAGAAGTATATTAATATGAAATTTTCTAGTTGCTAAGAAAGGGGTAATATCTATGGTTTCTCCGATACGATGGTTGTCTATTCTGAGTGTTAATAGTCTGATGTTATTTAATGTCGGTTTTTCTGTATTAATGTTGCCAAGTATTTTGAATAAGGGAGAAGTTGCTGCTCAAAGCAACCCTGATGCTGAAGCAGAAAAAATCTTTGATGAAGGAATGAAACTGTATCAGGAAGGAACAGCAGAATCTCGGAGGAGAGCGATCGCTAAATGGGAAAAGGCACTATTACTATTTAGAAAAACTGGCAACTTAAGAGGGGAAGCAGTTATACTTACTGGTATTGGCCGTGTATACGATCTCTTAGGAGAAAAACAACTTGCACTCAATTACTACAATCAAGCTTTACCTCTATCTCAGCAAGTAGGCGATCGCCGTGAAGAAGCAGTTGTTCTTAATAATATTGGTAGTGTCTACGATAGCTTAGGAGAAAAACAAACAGCACTCAATTACTACAATCAAGCTTTACCTCTATCTCAGCAAGTAGGCGATCGCCGTAGGGAAGCAACGACTCTCAATAATATTGGCAGTGTCTACAACAGCTTAGGAGAAAAACAACTTGCACTCAATTACTACAATCAAGCTTTACCTATACTTCAGCAAGTAGGAGATAAAGGTGGGGAAGCAACGACTCTCAATAATATTGGCTTTATCTATAATGAGTTAGGAGAAAAACAAACAGCACTTAATTACTACCAACAAGCTTTACCTCTATCTCAGCAAGTAGGCGATCGGCTTAGGGAAGCAACGACTCTCAATAATATTGGCGTTGTCTATAATGAGTTAGGAGAAAATCAAAAAGCACTCAATTACTATAATCAAGCTTTACCTCTCAGACTGCAAGTAGGGGATCGGCGTGGGGAAGCAAGAACTTTCAATAATATTGGCCTTGTCTATAATGAGTTAGGAGAAAAACAAAAGGCACTTAATTACTACCAACAAGCTTTACCTCTATTTCAGCAAGTAGGAGATAAAGGTGGGGAAGCAATAACTCTCAATAATATTGGCAGTGCCTACCATAGCTTAGGAGAAAAACAAACAGCGCTTAATTTCTACCAGCAAGCTTTACCTCTATTTCAGCAAGTAGGCGATCGGCGTAGGGAAGCAACGACTCTCAATAATATTGGCAGTGCCTACAATAGCTTAGGAGAAAAACAAACAGCGCTTAATTACTATAATCAAGCTTTACCTATACTTCAGCAAGTAGGAGATCAAGGTGGGGAAGCTACCACTCTCAATAATATTGGCTTTGTCTATAATGAGTTAGGAGAAAAACAAACAGCGCTTAATTTCTACCAGCAAGCTTTACCTCTATCTCAGCAAGTAGGCGATCGGCGTAGGGAAGCAATAACTCTCAATAATATTGGTACTGTCTACGATGAGTTAGGAGAAAAACAAAAGGCCCTCAATTTCTATAATCAAGCTTTACCTATAAGACGGCAAGTAGGCGATAAAGGTGGGGAAGCTACCACTCTCAATAATATTGGCTTTGTCTATAATGAGTTAGGAGAAAAACAAAAGGCTCTCAATTTCTATAATCAAGTTTTATCTATAAGACGGCAAGTAGGCGATAAAGGTGGGGAAGCTACCACTCTCAATAACATTGGTAGTGTTTACGATGACTTAGGAGAAAAACAAAAGGCACTCAATTTCTACAATCAAGCATTACCTATAAGACGGCAAGTAGGCGATAAAGGTGGGGAAGCTACCACTCTTTCTAATATCGCTTGGCTCAAACGTAGCCAAGGTAAACTCACCGAAAGCCTAACTTTCATAGAAAAATCCCTAGAAATAATCGAATATCTCCGTACCAAAGTTGATAGTGCTGAACTCCGCGTCTCTTACTTTGCCACCGTCCAGGCTAGATACCAATTCTACATCAACTTACTCATGCAACTGCACCAACAAAACCCCAACCAAGGTTATGACTCCAAAGCCTTCCACGCCAGCGAACGCAGTCGCGCCCGTACCCTCCTCGAACTCCTCAACGAAGCTAGTGTCGATATCCGTCAAGGAATAGAACCCCAACTTGTTACAGCAGAAAGAAAACTCCAAGAACAACTCAATACCATCGAAACCCAACGCATCAAACTCCTCAGTGGAGAATACACCCCCAAACAAAAAGCTAATATAGAACAAACAAGAAACCAACTCATAGATGAATACGACAAACTCCGCGCCAAAATTCGTACTGCTAGCCCAAATTATGCAGCCTTAACCCAACCTCAACCCCTAACTCTCAAAGAAGTTCAACAACAGGTATTAGATGACGATACCTTACTCCTACAATATGCACTAGGTGAAGAAAGCAGTTATTTGTGGGCAGTCACCAAAGACAGCATCCACAGTTATCAACTTCCTCCTGAAGCAGAAATTAAAAATGTTGCTATAGAGTTGATGGTGAGAATAACAAGTCCACGGGAACCCAACGACATAGCAAAAGTTGATAGTGCTGCTGATGCTCTGACAGAAATTCTGATCGAACCTGTTGCTAATAAATTAAACAAAAAACGTCTATTAATAGTTGCCGATCGCTTCTTACAAGAAATTCCTTTTTCTGCTTTATCAATACCAAATACTGATGGAGAAAGTGATGGTTATCAACCTTTAATAGTCAACCACGAAATAGTAAATCTCCCTTCTGCTACTACTATTGCCAATATCCGCAACGGTACAAAGTCTCGGAAACTTGCTCCGAAAAAAGTTGCTATTATTGCCGATCCAGTATTTAGCCCTGATGATACTAGACTCATTTCAGTGAACAGTGATCAGTTATCAGTTATCAGTGGTAAAACCACGACAGCACCTACGTCAGAAAACCGCAGTCGAGCTTTTCCCCTAGAGGCAAAACAATTAGATAGAGCAGCCAGAGATGTTGGTATTAAGTGGGATAGACTTCCGGCTACTCGCACTGAAGCAAAAGCAATTATGGCTTTAATACCAGAGTCGGAACGCACTCAAGCTTTTGATTTCCAAGCCAACCGGAAAACTGCAACCAGCAAGGAATTAGGCCAATATCAGATTGTGCATTTTGCCACCCACGGTTTTGCTAACGGTAAGCAACCAGAATTATCAGGGGTTGTCATGTCGTTAGTAGATAAAAATGGTAACTGGCAAAATGGTTTCCTCCGACTGAATGATATTTTCAATCTGAATTTACCAGCAGAATTAGTAGTATTGAGTGCGTGTCAAACAGCTCAGGGAAAGGATATTAAAGGAGAAGGTTTGGTAGGGTTGACAAGAGGGTTTATGTATGCAGGGGCAAAACGGGTAGTAGGTTCGTTGTGGGTTGTGGATGATACTGCAACGGCGGACTTGATGTCGCAGTTTTATCAGGGGATGTTGGAGCAGGAGTTGTCGCCTGTGGAGGCGTTGCGGGCAGCACAATTACAGATGTTGGAGGTTGGGATAAATCCTTATTATTGGGGAGCATTTACATTACAGGGGGAGTATGATTCAAGATAGTTTAGCAAGGTTTGTGGAATGGGCATCTTGCCCGTTCCTGATATTTTCGTGGCAGGCAGGATGGGGGATGCAGAAGGGAAAGAAAGGTTCAAAATATTATATAGAAGCACTGATCGTATCTTTGCTAATGTTGGGTTTTTAGGCCAAGAAGTGAGGATATTGATATTTAATTACTATAGATAGATATCTCCAACAATCAAAAATCATGCTCTTTTATTGCACTGTTATTCATCAATTCTTTCCCCTCCTGGGAGGGGGAGGGGCGAGGGGTGGGTTCCCTGCTCCCTACTCCCTACTCCCTATGCATGGAGGAGATGCTTAATAGATCCGTTTAGGGCTTCTATATAACTGATAACTGATATCATGTCCGCTGGTATCGTTTGTGTAAACCCAAAGACTACTTTGTAGGTTGGGTTGACGTAAGGAAACCCAACAAACAACAAAGATGTTTCAATAATTAATAATTAATAATTAATAATTAATAATTACCTCTCCTTGAAAACGGATAGGATTGACTCAAAGGAAAATTTTTCTTTTTATCCCCTTAAAAGGGGAGGCTTTAAACCTTAATTATTCGGTAATTGTTGGGTTGCGCTGTCGCTTAACCCAACCTACTAGATACTTAGACTGAAAATGACTACTTTATTTTATCGCAATTTTCGCTTATTAATTCTGGCAATATTGGTAATTCTCACCTGGGGAATTTCAGCTTTTTTCACGTTGCCACGACTTGAAGATCCTGAATTAGTTCCTCGCATAGCGGTAGTAACAACTTTTTTGCCTGGAGCTGATGCTGAACGAGTTGAAGCTTTAGTTACAGAAAAAATAGAGGAAGAATTATCTGAAATTGAGGAAATTAAAAGCTACGAATCAGACTCTAGGGCGGGTAGTTCAATTATTACTATTGAATTGTTAGATTCTGTTGAAAAGGCTGATGCTGATGCGGTTTGGTTAAGAATTAGAGAGCGATTAAATAGAGCTGCTCCTGAATTACCTGTGGGTGCAAGTCCGCCACGACTAGAAGAGGTTGAAATTAAGGCTTATGCTTTAATTGCAGCTTTAATTTGGGAACAAGATAGCGAACCTAATTATGCAATTATCAATCGTTTATCTGAGTTATTGAAAGATGAATTTTTGGGATTATCGGGAACAGAAAAAGTTGATATTTTTGGCAAGCAAGATGAAGAAATTGTAGTAGAAATTGACCAGGCGCAGTTAGCTAGTATTGGGCTAACGCCTGAACAATTATCAACACAAATTAAACAGAGTGATGCTAAAGTTTCAGCAGGTTTACTACGCAGTAAAAATAATGATTTACTATTAGAAATAGAATCAGATTTAGATTCTTTAGAAAGGATTCGGAGTATTCCAATTAATTTTAGTGAACAAGGACAATTTGCTCTACTTGGCGACATTGCTGAAGTGAGGAAAACTATTATTAAACCATCAAGAGAATTAGCATTAATTAATGGTCGTCCTGCTGCTGCGTTAGGGGTATTTGTAAAATCAGATTATCAAATAGACCTTTGGGCAAAAACAGCAGAAGCAGAAATTGATAAATTCCGCAAACAACTAGGTAAAGGTCTGAAACTAGAGATTATTTTTAATCAAAGTAATTATATTGAAAATCGTCTAGATAGTCTGATTTTAAATTTGTTTATTAGTGGATTTCTGGTATTTGCAATTACAGTCTTTTTAATGGGTTGGAAATCTGCAATTGTTGTTGGTTTAGCCCTACCTTTATCAACTTGTATTGTTCTAGGTTCGATGGGATTGCTAAATATACCTCTACATCAAATGTCAATAACTGGAATAATTGTAGCTTTAGGGCTATTAATTGATACAGCAATTATTGTTGTTGATGAAGTTAGTCAAAGTATAGCTTCAGGTTTAAAATCGGAAGTGGCAATTACTAAAGCAATTCATCATTTATTTATGCCTTTAATGGCATCAACTTTAACTACAGCTCTGGCATTTTTACCCATTGCATTAATGCCTGGTCCCTCTGGAGAATTTGTTGGTAGTATTGGTATTAGCGTAATTTTAGCTGTGCTTTCTTCACTATTAATATCAATTACTATCAGTTCGGCAATAACTGCAAAATTATACCAAAATCCCAATCGTAATTCGTGGCAAAAAACTAAACAGCGATGGTGGAAAACGGGATTTTCAAACTCTTATTTAACTCAAATTTATCAACTAAGTTTACGCAGTGTATATAGTTCTCCTTTGTTAGGAATATTATTAGGTTTAATTTTACCAATAACTGGTATAGTTCAGCTAGGAACTCTCCCCCAACAATTCTTTCCTCAAGTAGATAGAGACCAAGTTCAAATTGAATTAGAATTGCCTGCTCTCACCTCAATTGAAAAAACAAGAAACACTGCTATGCAAGTCCGAGAACTAATTTTACAGCACCCAGAAATTGATGAATTACAGTGGTTTTTAGCCCGTAGTGCACCCAAGTATTACTATAACTTAAAAGTAGGTAAAGAACGATATCTCAATTATGCTCAAGGATTTGTACAGCTAAATACGATCGCTAAACCAGAATTAGTTAACAGAATTCAAGCAGAAGTCGATCGCGCATTTCCTGAAGCTCAAATTTTGGTGCGACTATTGGAACAGGGGCCTCCTTTTGATGCGCCAGTAGAACTACGAATTTATGGTCCCAACTTAGAGCGTTTACAACAAATAGGAGAACAAGCAAGAGCGCTATTAGCTCAAACTCCCAAAGTAACTCATACCCGCAGTACCTTAAACGATGTTCGGCCTCAACTAAAACTGTTAGTGGATGAAAAAGAAATTCGTTTAGCAGGACTCGATCGCGCTGCTGTTTCGCAACAGTTAGATACTTTACTAGAGGGAAATTTGGGAGGTTCTGTTCTTGAAGGTGTTGAAGAATTACCAGTGCGAGTGCGAGTGTCAAATTCTCAAAGAGGAGACTTTAGCCAAATTAAATCCTTAGATTTACAACCGACTGGTTCGAGTCTCAACCAAAATCGCCTGAATGCAACAGACACAATACCTCTATCAGCTTTAGCAGAAGTAGAATTAGAACCACAATTTTCAGTCATTAGAAGGCGTAACGGTAGAAGAGTAAACTCCATTCAAGGTTTTATCGCTGCTGGAGTTTTACCTTCAGAAATTTTCACAAAATGGCAGCAAAAGTTAAATGATGCAGACTTTGAAATACCATCTGGGTACTGGTCCGAAGTTGCTGGAGAGGCAGAACAGCAAGGCAATGCTCAAGGAAATCTTTTCTCAACTCTGCCACTTATATTATTGTTATCAGCCTCAATTTTGGTGTTATCCTTAAATTCATTCCGAGCAGCTTCCATCATTGGTTTAGTTGCTATTTGTGCCGTAGGATTAGGATTCTTTAGTTTATGGCTATTTGGCTATCCCTTTGGGTTTATGAGTCTGATCGGCACATTTGGTTTAGTGGGAATTGCCATTAATGACTCAGTTGTAGTTCTGGCTGCCATCCTGGAAGATCCGGAAGCATCTCAAGGCAACCGTCGAGCTACCCGAAAAGTAGTCCTACGTTCAACTCGTCATGTAATTGCTACAACTTTAACGACAATGATTGGTTTTGTACCTTTATTATTAGGAGGCGGTAGTTTTTGGCCTCCTTTGGCAGTAGCGATCGCTGGTGGTGTTGGTGGCTCAACATTGGTAGCTCTTTATCTTGTTCCCTGTTCGTATTTATTGATGGCTAATTTTGGTAGAAGTAATAATTGATAATTGATAATTAGGGTTTGCTGAAAAAGTCTTATGGGTGAGGGTAGGAGACAGGAGACAGGAGACAGGAGACAGGAGAAATGGGAATGAGCGGGGAGGTAGGAGTAAGAATTGTAAGAATGATTTTTCTACCCAACTATGCGCCTAAAATACTAACTTTTTGAGTGTTTTAGACTGAAACAGGCGCACTGCAATTCGACCCTAAAAAGCCTAAAACCTTTATCTGTAAATGCTTTTATATTTAATCAGTAAGCCCTAATTAGATGTAGGTTGGGTTTCCGCTTCCTCAACTCAACCTACATCTAATACATATTGGTGTTTTTCTAATGGCAAAGTACGCCATTTATTGAGTAATATTTGTTCGTTTGGATTCTATATAATATCATGTTCGGATAATCAGTTATAAAAAAACTTGATCCCCTTTAACCCTTTCTTCCCTTCTGCCTCCTGCCTTCTGCCTTCTGCCTTCCTTCGTCCAAAGTGTAAGTATTCAACCGAACATGATATAACTCATCTGTCAACACGAAATAAGAAGTCATAATTTATATCAAGGCATTTTTCATAAGTTTTCTTTAGGACAATCAAAATACTTCTTTTTTCTTACTCTCTCGAGTGTATATTGATATCGAAGATTTCTGTTAAGTAACTGGTAACATTCCTTTGAATCAAAACCTAGTTCCATCAAAAAGCAAGCTTGCAAAATGAAAGAAAGTAATTCTATTAACTCAGATAACTCTTCTAATTTAGCTAATTTTTTATTCTCGTGAACCAAATCGTTTCTAGTTTCTGTAATTTTCTCACAAAACCATTTTTTATCAATTAATTGACTGGTTATTTCTGGTATTAATTCAGTTAAATATATTAACCGTTTTTTTAGTTTTAAGCCCTTAGGCTGAAGTTTGTCTTCTGCCCATTTTTTATACTCATCAGAAAGACTATCTAGACTATCTAGACTAGATATAACCGTATCTAGACGCTTCTTTTCAGACTCATCATCTGGCAAATTTTTTTTGTCTGTTTCTGTTCGACGACGATGATAAGATTCTGCAGCATAAACAAGATTTAGAAATTGATTTTCTAAGTACATATCTGGTTTATATCTGATACTGAAGAATAAATTAAAAATACTAGCTAATCTTTCCCAAGAATCAAACCATTTGTTCAGAACCGAGGAAAAATCACTCTTAATCTTAATATAAGATAAAGATAAAAGCATATCAAGTTTAATAAATAATTTATCTGTTTTTTTTCTCTCAGGGTATCTAGTTTGATAGATAGCTTTTATAGGCATTTCGTCTAGAATGTCACGGCTATTTACTCTGTGTAGAAGATCGCCGTGACGGGAATAAAGTGTTAATTCAGTAATGTAGTTAGTTCTATCAGTTGCAAAAGTTATAAAATTATTTAGAGGATGTATGAATTTAGAGTCAAAATCTTTAAATGAAAGTTCTTGATTTGGTTGAATGATGAATGATGCAAATTGCTTAAAGTCAATATTTACACAAGACTTGTTGGAGTAACGATAATCAAGAGAAAATTTTCCATCTTTTGTAGTTCCTTCAATCGTTTCAGGGCGAGTATATATAAATCTTAATTCTTCTTCTTTATCCTGATATGGTAATTTAGGTTCTTCTCTAATACGAGGTAAGTCAGCCCAGTCAGATAAATAACTATACTGTACTTCAGCTTTATGAAACAATATTTCGTCTGTTTTAGTGTTAGTAAAGTATCTGCCAATTAAAGCAAACTTTGAATAACATACTTCACTTGAAAAAGTAGTACAATCACAAAGAGTAATAATCTCTCCATCTGCAAATCCTAAAATAATTGAAAAATCAAGAGTTGATTCCAATTCTCCAGTAAATGAGCCTACTTTCAGTTGGAGAAATGAACCCATTAGTTGAAGTTTAATTCCTTCATCATTTGTAAATGTCAGAGTACCAGGCATTTTTTTATCTTCCTTGAAGGGCAACCACCAATATCCTGAATATTCTATATTTTCCATTTTTCAACCTCTAATAATTAAGTATTACTAAGACTCAACTTTTTAACACTATCCCCTAATTTTTTAATTTCGCGCATAGCTTAAATAATAACATTAATTTTCGACACTGGTTGCGTTCTATTTGGTTCCTTGTTGTTATTTACTTCTGGCGAATTTTGGCAAAAGTAATCAAGGAGTCGAGTCGGAAGAGTAGGAAATGTGGGGAGGGTGGGAAGTTTGTCGGAGTAGCAGGAGCAAGATGCTCCCAGTTTTCCCTAGATTCCTAACTACCACCAAAATATTACAACTAAAATAGAATTGCTATATATATTCTCTCTCTCCTTATTTTCTGGTATCTATTTCATGGTTTTATGTCTTTAATAAATTCTAAAAATTGCTTTGGAGTTAAAATAGGAATTCCTTCAAATGGATTCAATTCTAATAAGTCTTTATCTCCTGTTATAATATGAGTGGCTTGGCCATTAACAGCAACGTCTAAAAATTTATCATCTTTTGGATCTCTACATTTATTGACGATTTCAGATACTAAAATCTGTTCTGATTCTAGCTTAATCTTTGCCAGAAATTGAGAACGAATATCTAGGGGAATATATTTATCAAATTTTGAACGAGTCAAGACTTCTTGTAATTCTTGAAATGTTACATCAGAAAATAAAATAGTACCAATTTTTCTGGCTTCTTTAAAAGCAATGTCAGGAAGAGATGATTCAATCAAAATACTACTGACTAAAATATTGGTATCAATAACTAATCGTAGTTTATTCATCTTCCAGTATTTGGTCTAAAATTTCTTGTGTTAATCCATTTGCTTTAGCTTGTTCCTGCATTTCTTGTATAATTTGTGCTAAAGATTTCTCTTGTATAATTGATTTAAGCAAATCATTAACAATTGTTTGGATTTTTTGCTGTTTTTCTGGTTCTGCTTCTCGGTAAGCTTTGGCAATTTCAGGGTCAACTTGAATCGTAATATTTTCCATGATAAATTAAAATTAATTAACCTATGTTTATTCTAGCGATTGAAAGTTATTTCTGTTTTAGAGGATAAGTCCGATCTGCCACTTGAACCCATTCCAACTGATTTAGGTAATTTTTGAGTTTTTTTAGTAAGATAATCGGTGATTAATTCTTGGATAATTTCAGGAATAGATTTTCCTGTTTGAGTAGCTAATTTTTGTAGATTAGCTTCAGTTTCTTCTGGCAAATAAATCGTTGTTGATTTCATTAGTAAGATTCTCAATAAAAACAAATACTTGGGTGCATCTCAATTTTGAATAAAGCCAAAAAATTATTGCTTTTAGGCAACAGCTCATCTGGCAACAGGCAACAGGAATTATATAGGAAAAAAGTATTTTTGCAAATATGAGATGCACCCAAATACTTTAATTATAGATCATTATTGAACACTATCTTCAATTATCCTAATTTCTTCCTCTGTTAACCGATACAATTGTAGGGTTTGGTGTCCCAACACCTACATTTTTCGGCGTTGATGATTTGAGGTATTATATCATGTCCGGTAGCATCGGTATTGTATAGAACCCCTAAGTGTATCTTCATAAATATTAAGTTTTTTGGCTAGGAGACAGGAGACAGGAGGTAAGAGGGAAGAAGGAAGATGTGGGGAGAAATAATACAAAAAATTCAACACTCCTTATAGCTGGTTTTTCCTCAAAATTGATCGGCGAAAAAACTTGACTACCATAATTATATAGATCTCAAATGGGTTCTATAGCAAAGGTAGGGAACAGGGAACAGGGAACAGGGAGGAATACTTAAGAGCAAGAAAAAAAACTTAAATTTCCTATAGATATTCACCTTTGAATTTACACAAACGATACCAGCGGACATAATATTATTTCTGTAAGCATTCAGCCGTCAGCAATCAGCAATCAGCTATTGCTTTTAGTTTACGATCAAAGCTTTATTAATTGTCTTGCTACAAAAGTTGGCTCCCTTGCCCTTAAAGTCTATATTTAAATTTAAGTACTGTCCTTAAGAAGAAACTTTTGTTGCTGAGAGCTGACAGCTAATAGCTGAATGCTTACTTATTTCTTGTCCGGATAAGAGTACAAACAAAAAACTTTCTTCCTCTACTATTCTTTCTTCTTCTTTCTTTCCTCCTGACTCCTGTACGGGCGAGCAGAAAAACTGATAACTGTTAACTGTTAACTGATAACTGAAATGGCGACCTTATTTTATCGGAACTTGCGATTATTAATACTAACCATACTAATTATTGTGGTCTGGGGAGTATCATCTTTTTTAACATTGCCACGACTTGAAGATCCAGAATTAACCTCCCGCTTTGCAGTCATCACAACTTTTTGGCCGGGAGCTGATGCGGAACAAATAGAAACATTAATCACAGAAAAAATAGAAGAAGAGCTATCTGAAATTGAAGAAATTAAAACTACAAATTCAACTTCTAAAGTAGGAAGTTCAACTATTAGTATTGAATTATTAGATTCAGTTCATAAAGCAAAGGTAGACACAGCTTGGCTAAAAATTAGAGACAAATTAAATCAAGTTACTCCCCAATTACCTGCTCGTACAAGTCAGCCACGATTAGAAGAACTTGAAGCTAGAGCTTATACCATGATTACTGCTTTAACTTGGGAACAAGATACAAAGCCCAATTATGCGATTCTTACCCGTTTATCTGAATCATTAAAAGATAAATTATTAGCATTACCAGGAACAGAAAAAATCGCCGAAATTGGTAATCCTCAAGAAGAAGTATTAGTAGAAATTGATGCCGCTCAATTAGCTAGTATTGGTCTCACCGTTCAACAATTATCAGCACAAATTCAACAAAGTGATGCTAAAGTTTCTTCCGGTCAATTTCGCAGTCAAAATAATGATTTACTTCTAGAAGTTGATTCAGATTTATATTCCCTAGAGCGGATTAGAAATATTCCAATTAGCTTTAATAACCAAGGGCAATTTACTCTACTTGGAGACATTGCTAAAGTGAGAAAAACAATTGCTGAACCAGCAAATGAACTAGCATTAATTAATGGTCATCCTGCTTCTGCTTTAGCTATATTTGTCAAATCAGATTATCAAATAGACCTCTGGGCAAAATCAGCAGAAGCAGCCATAGAAAAATTCCGGCAAGAGCTTAGTCAAGGTCTAAAACTTGAGATAATTTTTAATCAAAATAATTATATTCAAGCTCGTTTCAACAGTCTGATGTTAAACCTGTTAGTGACTGGAATGCTGGTATTTGGAATTACATTATTTTTAATGGGTTGGAAATCTGCAACTGTTGTGAGTTTAGCATTACCCTTATCAAGCTGTATGGTTTTAGGGATGATGAAGCTTCTGAATGTTTCTGTAAATCAAACCTCAATAATTGGATTAATTGTAGCTTTAGGATTATTGATTGATACAGCAATTATTGTTGTTGATAGAATTACTAAAAATATGGTTTTTGGATTGAGCGCTGAAACTGCTATTAATGATGCAGTTAATCATTTATTCCTGCCATTAACAGCATCAACTTTAACTACAGCTCTAGCGTTTTTACCAATTGTTTTAATGTCTGGTCCTGGTGGAGAATTTGCGGGTGGTATTGGCATTAGTGTGATTTTAGCTGTTATTTCTTCTTTAATATTTTCTCTAACCATAGGTTCTGGTGTAGCAGGCAAACTATATCATATCTATCATTATTATTCGCATTATATTCAACGAAAATGGTGGCAGACTGGGTTTGCAAATTCCTCTTTGACTAAACTTTACAAAGTCAGTCTACGAAGTGTATTTAGAAGTCCATGGTTAGGAATATTATTGGGTTTAATTTTACCGATAACTGGTTTCATTCAAGTCATAATTCTCCCCCGACAATTCTTTCCTCCAGCAGAAAGAAATCAACTGCAAATAGAATTAGAATTACCTGGTTTAAGCTCCATTGAAAAAACAAAAAATACGGCTATAAAAGTCAGAAATCTAATGTTAAAACATCCAGAAATTGAAGAAATACAGTGGTTTTTAGGACGTAGTTCCCCTCGGTATTTCTACAACTTAGCATCAGGTAGACAAGACCCAAATTATGCTCAAGGAATTTTACAGTTAAATTTAATTGCTAAACCAGAATTTGTTAATGCACTCCAAGCAGAAGTTGATACTCAATTTCCTGACGCTCAAGTTTTGATTAGACAATTAGAACAAGGACCTCCCTTTGATGCACCAGTAGAAATGAGAATTTATGGTCCTAACTTAAATCGTCTACAAGAATTAGGACAACAAGCAAAAAGTCTTTTAGTTCAAGTTCCTAACGTAACTCACACCCGCGACACTTTAAGCGAAATTCGACCCCAACTACAACTACAAGTGAATGAGGAAGAAGTTCGTTTAGCAGGATTAGATCACGCTACTGTTTCACAACAGTTGGAGACCTTACTGGATGGAAATTTAGGAGGGTCAATAATTGAAGATACTGAAGAATTACCAGTGCGGGTGCGAGTATCGAATGCTCAACGGGGAGACATTAGTCAAATTACATCTCTAGATTTACAACCGACTGGTTCCAGTTTAAATCAAAACCAATTTAGTTCAACTAACACAATACCCCTGTCAGCTTTAGCAAAAGTAGAATTAAAGCCAGAATTTTCTCTTATTAAAAGACGTAATGGCAGACGGGTAAACTTGATTCAAGGTTTTGTTGCTGCTGGGGTTTTACCTTCTGGAGTTTTGCAGGATTGGCAACAAAAGTTGAATGATTCAAACTTTGAGTTACCATCCGGGTATTGGCTGGAAGTTGCTGGAGAGTCAGAAAAACAAGGTGAAACTGAAGCAAATTTGTTTGCTACAGTGCCTCTAGTGTTGTTGTTAGCAGTTTCAATTTTAGTTTTATCCTTAAATTCCTTCCGAGCAACTGCCATTATTGGGGGAGTCGCTATTTGTGCTATTGGTTTAGGATTTTTCAGTTTATGGTTATTTGGCTATCCCTTTGGTTTTATGAGTCTCATCGGTACATTTGGTTTAGTGGGAGTTGCCATTAATGATTCAGTAGTAGTTTTAGCTGCCATTTTGGAAGACCCCAAAGCATCCACTGGCAACCGTCGAGCTATGCGTCAAGTCGTTATGTGTTCCACTCGTCATGTAGTTGCCACAACTTTAACTACAATGATCGGGTTTGTTCCTTTATTGGTACAAGGTGGTCTTTTTTGGCCTCCTTTGGCGATAGCGATCGCTGGTGGTGTAGGTGGTTCAACACTCGTTGCTCTCTATCTTGTTCCCTGTTCGTATTTATTGATCGCTAATTTTGGGAGAGGAAAATAATGAGTAAAATTTCTGAAATTACCATAGAAGAATTACTAGAACTTTATGCTGCCGGACAGCGAGATTTTACTAGATACACAATCAAACACACAGACCAATATTTCGAGAACGGGATCGACTTAAGGGGAGTAAAATTTAGAGGAGATAGCTTGGAAGCCATATTTTTCTCCCTAGAAAACAGTAACTTGAGTAGAGCCGATCTTAGAGGTATTAACTTTCGCAAAGCTAACCTAGACTGCTGCAATTTAAGCGAAACTTTACTCAACAAAGCTTCTTTATGGTGTGCTGATCTAAATAGAGCCAACCTAAGTGGGGCTAACCTAAGTGGAGCTAGTCTAAGTGGGACTACCTTTATAACAGCTAATTTGAAGGGAGCTAATTTGAGCAAGACTAAGCTTTATGAAACCTCTTTCAATTGTGCCGATCTCAGCGGTGTAAATTTTAGCGATGCCAAGATTAATGGTCCAGTTTGGTTCAATGAAGCTAATTTAACTCAAGTTGACTTCACAAAAGTTATCTTAGATATTGGTTGGGATGAAATTAGTTTTAAAGAAGCTTATTTTGAAAATACAATTATGCCAGATGGCAGCATCCGTAACAGTTAATCGTAAGCATTTAGCCATCAGCTAGCCTCCTAACGGAGGAACTGCGTTATCAGCTATCAGCTATGAATTGTTAACTGATTACCACACGCTCTGGAGGAATTAGTCTCTAAGAAGAATTAAAATTTATGAATAAATTGGTCTCCTTTAGCTAACCTTAGAAAGTTATTACGTTTAAAAGCTGAATACGAGCGCATTCCGCAGGAAAAGCTAAATGTTAATAGCTGAATGTTTACAGTTAATCTCGGTCTCAATAAACTCAAGAAAATCCCCTAACTATTCCAGAAAAATCAGGGGATTTATAAATTTTTCACTCGTCAATTGAACAATAGTTTACAGCGATAAAAAACTTTATTCTCTTCTTCCTTCTTCCTTCTTCTTTCCTAGCTCCTGACTCCTGTACGGGCGATTCGCGAATCGCCCCTACTGACTCCTGAATCCTAATTATTTAACACATTAATAATCTCTTCTGGATCGAGACGTTGTGTATAATCTGGGTTAACAAAAGCATGAATAATTGTACCATCTGAGGCAATTACATAAGTTGCAGGAATTGGTAATTCAAAACTTTCATCACCGTTATAAGCTGGTAAGTCAACGCCAAAACTTTGATATATTGGGCGTAATTCTTCAGGCATTTGAAATACTAAACCAAATTTTTTAGCAACTTGATTTCCACTATCGCTTAAGACTTCAAAAGTTAATTCGTTTTTCTCTGTTGTGGAAAGAGAATTATCTGGCGTTTCTGGAGAAATTGCGATTAATTTTGCTCCTAATTCTGTGATTTGTGGCAGATACTTTTGTAAACCTCTTAATTCCATACTGCAATAAGGGCACCATCCGCCACGATAAAAAGAAATTACTACAGGACTTTCTACAAGTAGTGAATTTAATTCTACTATTTTACCTACTGCATTTGGCAAGCTAAAGTTAGGAACTTTGTTTCCTACTTTTAAGCTATTGTCAACAATATCGGAGTTGGCTAAATCAACTACAGCTTTATTCATTTTTGCTTTTGCATCTTCTGGTAGTTGGGCTTGTATTTCAGCTTGGAGTTCTTGTAAGTTTTTGGTTAATTCCATGGTATTTTCTCCTATTTTTTAGAATGATTGTTCCAATTAAGGTAAAAAAATGAGTAGTCAGTAAATTAATCTATAGCAAGAAACAAGTTGCTTAGGATATAGACTAATGATGAATCTAAAACAGGAAAATGTTTTTATCCCTGTTCCCTGTTACCGAATAATTAAGGTTTAAAGCCTCTCATAAGCAAGGAGAAGCAAGAAAAAATTTTCCTTTGAATCAATCCTATCCGTTTTCAAGGAGAGGTAATTATTAATTATTAATTATTAATTATTAATTATTGAACTGTTTCCTGTTATAAAACAGAAAGAGCCATTTTAGCTATATCTTGTAATGCTTTTCGGTCAGGATTAACTTTAGAAATTACCCGTAAACCTTGTAAACAACAAGTAAGAAATCTAGCTACGGCAGTGCAGTCATGTTTCTGGTTAATTTCACCTTTTTCTTGAGCTTGAGTTAAGGCTTTTTCCAGTGCATTTTCAATCCCTTGAATCTTAGCAGCAATTTGTTTAGCACTGTCTGGGTTGTTGCCACCAAGTTCAACAGCAGTGTTTGTGACTAAGCAGCCTTTACGATCTTCATCTGTTACGGCAGAATCAATCATACCATAAAAGATATCTACAATAGTTTGTTTAGAAGCATCATCAGCTTCCAGTTTACTAATCATCGGTGCCACAAGTCTAGAGTCGTAGTAGGCGATCGCTTCGTGAAACAGAGATTGCTTATCGCCAAAAGTATCATAAAGACTGCCTCGGTTGATACCCATCTTATCCACTAAGGTTTGTATGGAAGTGCCCTCATAGCCATAACACCAGAAGGTTTGCATTGCCTTCATTAATACTTCATCTCTGTTGAACTCTTTCTGCCTGCCCATCACCTTTGATTTTAACTGCTGATATTTTTAATATAGCAATTCTGGAATGATTAGTCAAGAATTTAGAATTTAGAATTTAGAATTTAGAATTTAGAATTTAGAATTTAGAATTTAGAATTTAGAATTACCTCTCCTTGAAAAGAAGAGGATTGGGTTAAAAGGGAATTTTTTTCTTCTCTTAGTCGATTGGATATGGTTAGGTAACCCATCCATCCCTCAACCGTTTTTTTCTCCATGAATGGAGAGTCAAGTAGTGGACTGTTTCATCTTAAATGTTGCATTAGAAAATGGGGTGATGGGGGGATGGGGTGATGGGGGGATGGGGTGACGAAAAAAGCGCTCTGCACTATTTTAGGTGAAACAATCCAGTAGGGTGCGTTAATGAAATGTAACGCACCATCTAGATTTTAATGAGGAGTTACGCACTGACAATATATGTAGGGTTGTGGTGTGTTACGCTCACGCGCTTCACACCCTACTAGACTGACACAGCTAAAACTGTGCATTAGCTTTTAACTTGAAATTCTTACTTTTGACTTTTGAATGCATGACTTTTGAATTGAATCTAATGCACCATTTAAGGTGTGTCAGTCCACTACTGTACTACTACTCCCCATCTCCCCACACTCCCCTACTCCCCATACTCCCAGACCTATCCGTTTATCCGTGCCATAATCCGTGTGAGCCACTCCCCTACTAATCAACCTATTAACTGGGCAAAGTCCGCAGCATCTAATGGAGGAATGCTAGTTAAAGCCAGATTTTCTGCTACATGGTTAGGAGATTTCATTCCAACTAAGGCCGAAGATAAACCAGGCACACTACGGGTAAATTGGAGAGCGCGTACTGCATCTGTTTTCAGATTTTCGCCAAGACAATGAATGATATTTTGGGGAAGTTGCACCAGGTTTTTAGCTTGGGCAATGGAGGCACTAGCGATCGCATTAATACCCAATTGGTTTGCTGCGGTAATAGCAGGTAAAATTTTGCCGTCTACAGGTTGAGTAGGAGTACTAATTGCTTCTGGCATTGTCAAATTGACTGGCAGTTGAATAAATTGGAAGCGATCGCCTTTTCCACCTGCTATTTGTTGAGCAATAGATTTAGCTTTGGCTAAGTCTATGTGTTTTGTATCTGTTGGTGGTACTCGAAAGCCTTGCCAAGTAGCTATTCCATAAGCAGTTATTTTGCCAGCATCAGCAGCTTTTTCTAACACTGCAAAAACAGCTTTCAGACGACGATAAAATTCTTCTGGAGGAATAATTCCCAGTTGAGTTTCTGGATTATGTAAATAATAAATATCAATAGTTTCCACTCCCAAATTTGTTAAGCTGCGCTCTAGTTGATCTTGAATATATTCTGGGTGCATACAGTGAATTCCTGCCACCATATCTGTCATTTGAATATTAAATTTGGAGCTATCTACATACTCTTGTTTAAACCATTTTTCTCTTTCTCGATTAGGAATGAAACCACCCTTAGAACAAATAATTAATTCTGCTCGCGATACTATTTGCGATTCTATTAACTGAATAAGAGCTGCTTCAACACTCATTTCACCATGTTGAGACCGATAATTAATAGCAGTATCTATTAAATTTATCCCGCTTTTTACCGATTTAATAATTGCTTCTGTGACTAAATCATCTGTTGCAGCATCTGACGTTCCGAGATATGTGCCGATACCTATTGAACTCATTGTTAAACTATTAATTTCTCGGAAGTGTTTTCGGGTACATTTTGTTTGATGAAGTTGAGCATAAGACTTAGTTGCCGTTATTGTTGCTTTTCCTGAAATCACTATTTTATTCCTTAATTTTTTTTTCAGTTATTAATATCTTGAATACTGTTTTGCATTTATGAAAAAATCTATCTTATCCATCAATTAAACGCCAAAATCAGCCGTTTTTAGTAAGCTACAACTAATAGATAATTGGAGCTTATTGTAGATAATACCAGATTATTAGGTAATATCATGTCCGGATAATAGCGTGATAAAAAACCTTTTCCCTTCTAACCTTTTCTTTCCTTCTGCCTCCTGCCTCCTGCCTTCTGCCTTACCTCCTCCAAAGTGTAAGTATTCAACCGGACATGATATAACAGTTACAAGCCGCTAAACTTATTGATGGCACAGGAAATAATTGGTGAGGAAATAAACTGAATAATGAACCTTAGACAGGGAAAAACATTTCTTACCGAATAATTAATAATTAGGGTTTGCTGATTAAAGATCAAAGTCTTTACTGATATTGGTTTTAGCCTTTGTAGAACGTGAAAAAGTACCTGATTTTCGCCTTATAAAGCTCAAAAAATGAGTATTTTGGCGTATAGTGGGGCAGAGTTAGCAAGGGATAATTTTTCCGACTACCTCCTCTACAACTCCCTCCAAATCTTGACTCTTAGCTACTCCCTACTCCCTACTCCCTACTCCCTACTCCCTACTCCCTGTCTTAGCAAAAAGACTTATTCAGCAAACCCTAATTAATAATTAAATAATTCTGGTTTAAAGCCTCCCCTTTTAAGGGGAAAAAAAAGAAATAATGTTTCCTTATATTCAATTCCGTAACGGTTTTAACCAGAGGTAATTATCAATTATCCATTATCCATTATCAATTAATGAATGTTGTCTCCACCGAGTGCGCTACCAGGTGTGTCTAACGTGCGTTGTGCGCCAGCTAAACAAAAAAACTTTCTCCTTCTATTCCTCATTTCTTATTCTTTTTTCCCCTCCTGGGAGGGGCGAGGGGTGGGTTGACTCCTGACTTCTGACTCCTGGCTCCTGACTGATGTTTAATATTCATCAGCTCGTATTACCAATAAGACTCTAGTAGTTTTATTGATATCTTCTGGTGCATCTGATAGCATAATCATACTTGTATCTAGATAGTCAATTTTCCAAACGTATTCTACATCATCCATTGTAACTTGACCCGAATTATGTTCACCTCTAGGATCGTTTTCTGGTGTAAAATTAGAAAAATCTTGAATTTCTTTAAATAGTTGTTTTTGCTTTTTTCTTGGCAATGCTAATACTTGCCTACTCATTTTATATTCTCCTAAACTTTTATCCCCATTTCTAAAGCGGTCATTTAACTTAGCTATTGTTGTTTTTTTTACTTGTTCTTCTGTTGTTCTATTCCACAATTCTTGAGCAGAATATGCTAAATAATTAAATTTCTCAAACACACTTCTATCCCAAGATGAAACTGATTCAATTTTTGTTATTAAACTTGACCAATTTATTTGATTCTCAATTTTGATTGCTCTTTCTGGCTGAGTTTTATCTTCTATTAACAGTAGGGTTAAATATGGCATTTTTTGCAGCTTGTATAGAGGAGAAGGTAAAATATCTCCACCATAATGATTAATCCAGATTTGATAAATATAATCATTTCCAGATAACTTGAAAAGTACATATAGTGGTGCAACAAATATAGAACCTACTTTTGTGATAAAAACTCCTGCTTTAGCAGTCACTTTTACAGAATTTTCTAAGTTCCAACTTTTCCCTGAAGAAACTTTTAATAAAAATAATGGTTCATAATCTGTTGTTAACCCTGTTCCTCTAGATAGAGGCAAAAAAATTCGATCTTTTCCAGAACGAGAGTTAGTTAAAATCCAATTCCAAGTTGACGTACCTACTGGAGACTGACTAAATAGCTTAAAAAAATCATCTGGTTGAGGTTCAGGAAATTGTTTACGTTGATTTAATAATTGTTTATTTCTACTCATTTTTTCTACAATAGTTTGATTTTAAAGATTTTTTTTAGTTTCGCGGTTTTTATAGTTAACATTAACTGTGCCTTAATTTTTATACTTTGATTGGCACTAGAATGAAGCTATAGAATAGCAACTAATATCATGTCCGGATAATTAGTGATAAAAAAACTTTCTCTTTCTTTTCTTCTTTCTTCCCTCCTTAATTCTAAATTCTGAATTCTGAATTCTAAATTCTGAATTATGAGTAGTTTATTTATAACTGTTCAACCGGACATGATATTACCTCTTAGATTTTATAATAGCTTAACTACAGAATAAAGTAGAAAGTAGAAAAATTAATTAAGATTTCAGTTGATTTTGGCTACGAGATTTTATTATGACCGAAAAATTGTGGGTATGTGCCTCTCCTTTTAAGGGGATAAAAAAAGAGCATATTCTTTATGTCAAGTCTCTTACTTTCCTAGGTCATGCTGCGCAAACAGCAAGAGGTACTGATAACTTATAACTTAAATGACCAGCTTTATAGCTAAATCTATGTTGAGTGTTTTGGCCAAAATGTCCTATTGATTAACTTACGTTTAAGTAGTGAAATTTTTTCTTGGTGTAGGTATTAAGTATTACACAGTAAAAATATGAAAACTTTGAAAAAATATGGATTCAAATTTATTTGATTAATTTAGGTCAGTAACATAACTTAAAACTTGATATTTTTATCAATAGCTAAAACTTATAATGTAAGCATTCAGCTATTAGCGTTTCCTACGGAATGCTCCGCAAACAGCTCTCAGCTTTTTAATGAATAGACTTCTTGCAGAAGTCATGGGATAGGAAATAAAGAGATGAAATAAACAATTTCATCTCTTGAATTGATTGAATTAAATTTTTACCAGAGATTTAATACCAAGGGTGATAAATGTTTGTTACAAATAGACATCTCCAGAAAAGAGGGAGTAGGGAGTAGGGAGTAGGGAGTAGGGGGAAATAATTGACAATTTATGTACCATAATTGATTTGATTTTTTATTATTGGAGATGTCTAATGGTAGAAGTAAGAAAGAAGGAAGAGGGAAGACAAAAGATATCAAAAGTGTATTTGCTTAGTAGTGTATCTATGAATATAAGGTACGATATAAGTAGAACATGGTAAAATTTGGGGACTATTTTTGTATTGATATAGAAAATTAACTCTAATGGTAAATGTAAGTGGAAGTTGGTTAGGTACTTATTGGCAACAGGGAAATCCTACAAGATTTGAAGCTACTTTGATTCAAGGTGGTAATACTTTGAGTGGAAATATATTAGATGACAGTTATTTAGGAGAAGCTATATTAAAAGGTGAAATTATTGGACGTAAAATTAGTTTTACAAAGCTTTATCTTAGAAATTCAAAATACATTATTTATTATGTTGGAACTGTTGCTGAAGATGAAAATTTTATGCAAGGAAAATGGCAAATAGGTAGATCGACATCTGGAATTTGGGAAGCCAGCAGAAGTAATGAAGACCTAATGATTGAGTTGAAAAATTTTCTCTCTAAAAAGTTCCCTATTTCTTTGAGTTAATTGCTAATAATATATAGTTATAGTTAATATAAATAAGTTAAAAGATTGAAAAAAACAGAAAGCAGTGGGAGCTGTTTGCGCAGCATGACAAACGGAAAGGCAGAAGTTCTCATTGCTTATACAGGACTTACGCAAATTGACTTTTAAACCAGCATTTATAGGGGTAAATATTATTCTTTCTCGTTATATGTATAGTCTCTGCTTCATTAATTGATAATTGATCATGGATAATTGATAATTACCTCTGGTTAAAACCGTTACGGAATTGAATATAAGGAGATATTATTTATTCTCTTAGTCGATTGGATATGGCTCCGAGACCCGAAGAGTGACAGAGCCGCTCCGCTTTATATGTTGCGGAGCAAAACGCCATCCCATCCTACGGAATGCTCCGCAAACGACCGCTGTCTTGGTCGATTGGATATGGCGAGGGGACCTCGCCATACCTCGACCGCTTTTTTTCCCTTAAAAGGGGAGGCTTTAAACCAGAATTATTTAATA